>NZ_JBFRVD010000011.1:0-221 GCF_041474985.1 Vibrio sp. 10N.222.49.C9
GTATCGAGGTTATTTGGTGTCGTAGCGTGATTGAGAGGGCCAAGCAAGGTAAACGTATAAGCACCGTCATCAGTCAGCACTAATGTGAAGATTGGCGTCCCACCTGGGTCAGTTGCCCCTTGGTAGGTAGTCGTGTTAGTGGCACCTGTGATCTCAGTGATCTTAATACCTTCATTGCCCGACGATAGCGTCGCTTCTAGCGTTGAGATATTGCGTAGTTC
>NZ_JBFRVD010000011.1:966-1208 GCF_041474985.1 Vibrio sp. 10N.222.49.C9
AGATATTGCGTAGTTCGTAAACCTCTACTTGGTCTGCTCCTTCTGAGGTAACAAACGAGCCTGCCGCCTGAGCGACAACAGAGCCTAAATCGCCTTCATCAACGACAAACGTACTCGCAACTGTCGTATCAGTGATGCTTGGCACATCATCCGTCACCGTGATCTTCAAATCGATCGCATTCGATTTATCTTGGTCGAAATCTTCAGCTACAACAGAGAAGCTAAGGTTAATCGCGTTTTCA
>NZ_JBFRVD010000011.1:1955-205116 GCF_041474985.1 Vibrio sp. 10N.222.49.C9
AAGGTGCTTAAGTGGTTTAAGCAATTCGAATTGATAGCTGTTATCCGAGGTATCGAAAATAATCTCGAACACCGCTTCATTACTCGTTGCTGTTTGAGCAACATAAGTGAAGGTTGTGCCGCTTTGTGACACAGCTTGCCACTCTAAACTTTCTCCATCAGAGGTTAAGCCAGTCAGAACCAAATCTTCATCGACCAGTTCATACTTCACAACACCATCGGCGCCTTCATCAACCGTGAATAACCCATTAATAATGGTATCTTCAGATTGATCTGAACCAATACCAGTAAGATCGTCTTCATCGACAACCATTTCACCAGTCGGCGCCGTCATTACTGGCGCAGCATCGAGCACCTCGATTGGCAATACATATTGGTTAGAATCATCGCCATCACGATCAACAGCAACAACATCAAACGGTATTGTTAATGTATCGAGGTTGCTCGGTGTCGTAGCGTGATTGAGAGGACCAAGCAAGGTAAACGTGTAAGCACCATCATCAGTCAGCACTAATGTGAAGATTGGCGTTCCGCTCGCGTCAGTTGCACCTTGGTAGGTCGTCGTGTTAGCAGCACCTGTGATCTCAGTGATCTCAATACCTTCATTGCCCGACGATAGCGTCGCTTCCAGCGATGAGATATTGCGTAGTTCGTAAACCTCAGCTTGGTCTGCACCTTCTGTGGTAACAAACGAGCCTGTCGCTTGAACGACAACAGAGCCTAAATCATCTTCATCAACGACAAACGTACTCGCAACCGTCGTATCAGTGATGGTTGGCACATCATCCGTCACCGTGATCTGCAGATCGACCGCATTCGATTTATCTTGGTCGGAATCTTCAGCCACAACAGAGAAGTTAAGGTCAATCGTGTTTTCACCCGAGCCATCAGGGTGTTTAATTGGTTTAAACAGTTCGAATTGATAGCTGTTATCCGAGGTATCGAAAATAATCTCGAACACCGCTTCATTACTCGTTGCAGTTTGAGCAACATAAGTAAATGTTGTGCCGTTTTGTGAAACAGCTTGCCACTCTAGACTTTCTCCATCGGAGGTTAAGCCAGTCAGAACCAAATCTTCATCAACCAGTTCATACTTCGCAACACCATCGGCGCCTTCATCAACCGTGAATAATCCATTAATAATGGTGTCTTCAGATTGATCGGAACCAATACCAGTGAGGTCATCCTCATCGACAACTGTTTCCCCTGTAGGTGCTGTCATCACTGGTACATCGTCTTTAACATTAACGAGGATCTCAGCGGCTTCTGGTGTACTCGAACCGCCAGATAGTGCAGAACGGTCGCCATCTGCATCAACAGCATAAATTGGCAATGCAAAAGTTAGCAGCGCATCTTCAGCGCCTTGATGAGAAAGTTCTTCATAAAGATTAAACTCATAGTTGCCCAATGAAGGGCTATCAATTTTAACATCAAAGACCGTAATTCTCGTTCCATTGACCTCAACGTAACCTTCATAAGTTCTTACACCACCGATCTCACCAATCAGCTCAAGTAGCACAGCCTCACCATTTGAAACCAAGGTGCCACCCGTATTAAATTCCGTCGGCTCCAGTTCATAATGGTCGATGATGTCGCTTTCGAAAATATCGGCAGTGATACTTCCGCTCCCCGCTACAGGCGCGGTTCCCTCTTGTGAGCCACCAATGATGCCTGCTTCATCGACACTAATACTGTCGACATTAGTAATGACTGGGCTATCGCCATCAGTGATAACAATGTTGATGTTATTGGTTACAACATCTTGGTCGAAATCGGTAATCGTGATCGGTAAATCGAACGTCAGTGAATCGGTGCCCACTTGTTCTATTGGATTAAACTGCTCGAATTTATAAGTACCATCGGTATCTAGTGAGATAGTGAGAACAACCTCACCTCGACCTTGAATGGACAAAGTGATCGTTGTCCCATCATCAGATAGCCTTGCAAGCGTATTTTGATTATCGCTGAGCAACCCATCAAACTGGTCCAGTGCACCAGCATCAAATACAGCTGATTGAAGATTATCACTACCAATATTGGAGAACGTTCCTTCAATTGCTGCACTGCTAGTTTCTACGTTACTGATATTCACACTTTCAGCAGACGGATCGCCCCCATCAACCATGGCAACTTGCGCATTAATTGGTGTTGCTAATGGGTTTCCGGCGGTGTCTTCACCTTGAATATCAAAAGTGATGTTAATTTGATCGCCTGTATAGGAAACCTGACCGCCACCAACAGACGTTACGTGATCAATTGGTTGAGAAATCGTTGTGGTCAATGAAAGCTCAGCGTTGTTTCCAACACTAACAACATCGATGTCGATGCGTAATACTTCATCGGTGCCTTGAACACCAATGATAGAGTTCGTCGCCGCATCATAAGTAAACGTAACGGGTTGACCACTTGAAGTAATATCACTGTTTAGCTCTGTGAGTAGCGAAGCGAGAGACAGTGCTTCTGGAACAAAAGAATCAGGGGAGAGCGCTAAACTACCAGCAATAATCGTTTCGGTAGTTGTAATAGATTGGGGGTAGGTATTGCCAGAAATGGAGCCTTCGGTGAGCACTTCACTGATTGATTGACCGCCCGATGAACGGGTTATTGTTCTGAACTCTTCTCGGTCTTCATCAACCGTTTGTTCTGCTAGACCTGCGGTCTCAAAAAATGTCGACGGATGAGTTTCGGTGTAGTTGTAGTCAATCGTCACAAAGCCAGCGTTTGCAGAACCTAATCCGCCCCCCGCAGCCGTTGCTTCTAAGATTTGGGTCGGATCGGCACCACCTAAAATGGCTTCTTGAATTGCAGCAAGGTCGTCTTCAGTAAAGGTTTCTGCATCTGATTGCTGTAAGTCAAAATTAACCTCACCAGCTATTGGGGCATCTACCCATGCAGCGTTGTCATCAACACAACCGACGCAATTCTCTGCAACCGGAATCGAATCATTCTGAACGCCTAATACAAGCTCTGACTTGTTGGCCGTAATCACGATCTCATTTTCACGGATGGTATCGCCAACTGAAACTTTTCTTGCGCTGCCGTCTGGCTTAACTACGACGACATCTCCACTCGTTGCTTCAACTACCGCAACCTGGCGCGAAACTTCAATATCCATACATCCCCCGTTGTCACAAAGCACTATTTTTAAGCGCTGTGAAAATTATTTGTAATAGCAATTTCAGGTTTTAATTGAACGCATACTTAGCTCTCATCAATGGCAATCCATTGTTATGCCCAATCGGCTTGAAAAGAGAGAAGTATTTCACCTGTTTTTTTATAGTTTACTTACCCTTAAGCCTAGTCTTCCCCATAAAAAATGCCATGTCTGTGCGAAGAGACATCTTTTCGCAAATCCAAGTATTCTTTCAAGGCTTAAAAACCCTAGTCAAAAGTTAGTAGGATGCTGATTAATATGCAAATGAGCGCGCAATATAAATACACATCTTCGTTTTATAAATATATACAGTAACAAAGTTGATAAATCATTAGCGAATACAGGGCATTAATAGCGGTAAGCTCTGCATCCTTAGTAAAGCAGAGGCAAGTCCCATCTTTGAGACACCTCTCAGAATCAATGTGATGATTTTTCGCTCACAAATCATGAGATAGACCGTAGAATACGAGCCTTTTAGCCTATTAGTTCACAGCCAAGAAAAGACTACTTACTGAGATGCGAGAATAGAATTTTTGTTGCTCGACAAAACAAAAAAACCCACTAAGTTGAACCTTAGTGGGCTTTAAAATCAGTATATAGCGTTATGCTGTTAGCAATGACACACAACTATTTAGCAAGGCGATTTGCAGTCCAGACGTAAAGCAGCTCGAGAGCAATCGTCGCACCAGCCAATGCCGTAATTTCGCTTTGGTCATAGGCAGGAGACACTTCTACAACGTCCATACCAACCATGTTGATACCCTGTAAGCCACGGATGATTTTGAGCACTTTATCTGAGTTCAAACCACCACATACTGGTGTGCCGGTACCCGGAGCAAAAGCAGGATCCAGACAATCGATATCAAACGTTAAGTACACTGGCTTATTACCAACAATACCTTTCACTTGAGCAATGATATCGTCCACGCTCATGTCGTTCGCTTGCATCGCGTTAATAACGTTAAAGCCGTGCCCTTCCTGCTTGTACTCTGTACGAATACCAATTTGCACTGAATGTTCAGGCGAAATTAAACCTTCATTTGGCGCATGGTAGAACATAGTACCGTGATCGTAACGACTACCCTGACTGTAAGTGTCAGTGTGCGCGTCGAAGTGAATCAGAGCCATCTCACCGTACTTCTTGCCATATGCTCTTAACAAAGGCAGTGTAATGAAGTGATCGCCACCTAAACCTAACAGAGTTTTACCACTGTTTAGAATCGCATCAGCAGCTGCTTCTAAACGTTGAGTTAGGTCTTCTGCATCACCGCAATCAAACACAAGGTCGCCAGCATCAATTACCGAGGTATGTTCAAATACATTGAAATCCCACGGGAATTTTTTGCCTTCCCACGCCAAGTTCACAGAAGCACGACGAATCGCATCAGGGCCCATACGAGCACCCGGACGACCGGACGTCGCCATATCTAGCGGCGCACCCAAGACAACCACATCAGCATCGTTGTCGATTGGATTTTGCACCAATGGACGACGCATAAACGTCATCGCATTGGAGTACAGCGAGTAATCTGGTTTCGTAAATAGATCGTTCATTAAAAATTCTCAAGATAGGTGTAACCCATCAAGCCTTGCTCTAACTCTTCAAGTACGCTTTGCTGCTCTTGCGCTGGTACTTTCGCAGTGACCAATTCTTTGTACTTCTGACGAATTAGGTCCATATCGATATGAACGTAACGCATCATGTCTTCTACTGTGTCGCCTTCGTTGATGTAGTCAATGTTCGCTTCTCCGCTTTCATCAACATTCACCACAACACTGTGCGTATCACCAAATAGGTTATGCATATCGCCCAAGATCTCTTGGTACGCGCCTACTAGGAAGAAGCCCATTAGGTATGGTTCATCTGGGTTCCACGCTGGCACTGGCAATGTTGTTTCAATGCCTTGACCATCAACATACTGGTCAATCGTACCGTCAGAGTCACAAGTGATGTCCAACACCACAGCACGACGCTCATCCGCATTATCTAAACCGCTCAGTGGCAATACAGGGAACACCTGATCAATACCCCAAGCATCTGGCAATGACTGGAATAGTGAAAAGTTCACGAAGAACTTGTCCGCTAAACGCTCGCTCAACTCATCCAAAATTGGACGGTGGTAACGGTTCTTTGTGCTCATGCGAGTGCTAAGCTCGTAGTTAATACGCAAAGACATTTGCTCTGCCCAAGCACGATGCTGAAGATTCAGCATACCGGTCGCAAATTGGTTGTGCGCTTCTGCAATATCGCTCTGAGTGTCGTTATAGATCTCAATCAACGCACGGTCATCATTACCAGCATCGAGCTCTAAGAAGTTCTTCCACATGTTGTTTAGCAACATTGGAGCTTCAGCTTCAGGCGCAGCCATATCTTCCGGCGAGTAGCTTTCAGTACCAATCACGTTGGTGATCAGTACAGCATGGTGCGCTGTCAGTGAGCGACCAGATTCTGAAATAATCACAGGTTGTGGCTGATTGTAGAGTTTACAAATATCCCCTACTGTCATCACAATGTTACGAGCGTACTCAAGTAAGCCGTAATTCATTGAGTTTGAAGATTGGCTACGTGTGCCGTCGTAATCGACTGCCAAGCCACCACCAACATCTAAGAACTTCAGTTGAGCGCCAATATCACGCAGTTCACAGTAGAAACGAGCTGCTTCACTCACGCCATTTCGCACGTCACGAATGTTTGCCATTTGTGAACCTAGGTGGAAGTGCACAAGTTCAAGTACATCCAGCTGGTCTTCGGCTTTCAAGCGTTCGATAACAGTAAGCACTTGTGATGCAGACAAACCGAATTTCGACTTCTCACCACCACTTGCTTGCCATTTACCTGCGCCTTGAGAAGCAAGACGGATACGTAAACCCAAACGAGGTTTTACGCCAAGTGCTTTCGCTTCAGAAAGAACAAGATCAAGCTCAGACAGCTTCTCTAGAACGATAAAAACCTTGTGCCCTAGTTTCTCGCCAATCAGTGCAAGGCGGATGTATTCTCTGTCTTTGTAACCGTTACACACGATCACAGAGCTCGCTTTTTGAGCCAACGCCAGTACCGCTAATAGTTCAGACTTGCTGCCCGCCTCTAAACCAAGCTGCTTCTGCTCTAATTGAGCTTGGCTCGCTAAGATCTCATCAACCACTTCTTTTTGTTGGTTAACTTTAATCGGATAAACAAGTAGGTAACGATTGTCGTACTGATATTCGTCGATCGCTTGGTTAAATGCGTTACAGATATTGTGCACACGTTGATGCACTATTTGAGGAAAACGCACAAGAGCAGGCAAACCAATATTTCGCTGCTCTAACTGTTTTACGATCTGACTTAGCGGAACTTGATGATCGGTTTCGCTCGGTGAAACATACACCTCACCGTTATCATCAATTCCATAAAAACCTTGGCTCCAGTGCTTTACATTATACTCAGCACGGATGCGTTCCAAATTAACCGAATTTTCCAATTCTAGAGACCTCACACTATAGGGCCATCGACAGAAGATACCTCTTTGGAATAGCGAGGTATAACCCAACAAAAAGCGTTCAAAAACGATTTGTTGGCTGCATTAACCGATATTATTAAGAGCGAGTCCAACCATTGATATTTGTGGTGACGATTACGTTTTTTTATCGACAGATCGACTTAAAATGACAGGTAAGGAATTACAAGGTTTTAGGGTAAAAAACAGGCTGAAGCGCATTAAATATAAAGCAATTTCTCACATTAAATTAGGGAGAAAAAATGTGCAGAAACCAAAAGATTTTTAGTAAATTGAGTGAGGTTAAGTCAGAGTTGTGACAAATATAAGCACTTCACAATCTGAACTCTCGCTATCACCAACACAGCTTGTGTCCCGCGATTCGATGCCGATAAACACTTCATTCTTCCTACTAGAACTCGCTCACTTCAATGTTGTAACCGCTCAATTTTTGAACTTTTCTCGCGCATATCTTGTATTCGGTTCAATCTTCTTGTAATTTCAACTGACCAACCAATCGGTCAGCCTTCGAATTTAGGGGATACTATGAGCCATAATCTAGACCTTGAACCAAACACGTCGAGCACCAACGACATGGATCAAATATTCAACCGACAACAAGATCACTACCGTAACAACGTTAATCCAACACTTGATCAGAGACGAAATGATCTCTCAGTCTTGAAAAAACTATTAATGCGCTACCAAGAGCAGTTAATTGAAGCGGTATCAGAAGATTATGGCCATCGAGCAGAGCACGACAGCTTAATTGCTGACATCACCCCTTCCCTACACCAGATCAATTACAGTGATAAAAACCTGAAGAAGTGGTTGAAGCCTTCACGTCGAAAAGCCGGCTTGATGCTAACACCAGCCAAGATTACTGTGCATTATCAGCCAGTAGGTGTGGTTGGTATCATCGTGCCTTGGAACTTCCCAGTCATGCTCTCTTTAGGCCCTCTGATCACAGCGTTAGCAGCGGGCAACACGGCGATGCTCAAGATGTCGGAGTTTACTCCAGCGACCAACCGAGTTTTAAAAGCGATGTTGGCCGAAGGCTTTAGTGAAGATCAGGTTGCGATTATCGAAGGCGAAGCTGACGTTTCCGCTAAATTTAGCCAACTGCCGTTTGACCATATCCTTTTCACAGGCTCAACCGCTGTGGGTAAACACGTTATGAGAGCAGCGGCTAACAACTTAACACCAGTTACCTTGGAATTAGGCGGCAAATCTCCAACCATCATTGCCCCTGACTTTGATGTAGCTGACGCTGTTGAACGTATCTTGTTTGCCAAGAGTCTAAACGCTGGCCAGATATGTGTAGCGCCTGATTACATCTTATTGCCGCGAGAAAAATCAGACGAGTTCATCACAGCCTATAAGCGTTATTTCAAGAAGCTTTATAAAGCCGGTATTGAGAGCAAAGACTTAACCTCAGTGATCAACATGCGCCAATACAATCGCTTGAAAGGTGTCATTGAAGACGCACAAGCCAAAGGCGCGGTTATTCACACGGTAACCGAACAAGCACAAGACGATGTAAACCACAGAATGACGCCGCACCTTCTCACCGAAGTGAACGATGAGATGCTCGCGATGCAAGAAGAGCTGTTTGGTCCTGTTTTGCCTATCGTGCCTTATGATTCCATCGAAGAAGCAATCAATTACATCACAGAGAGAGAACGCCCACTGGCTCTGTACCTAATGAGCCATAATAAAGAAACCCAAGACAAGCTTTTATCAGACACGCACTCTGGCGGCGTGTGTATTAATGATTCTTTGGTGCATGTGGCTGCAGAAGACGCACCATTCGGTGGCATCGGCCCTTCAGGCATGGGACACTATCACGGCATTGAGGGCTTCAAGACCCTTAGCCATGCCAAAACCGTTCTAAGTAGAGGAAAAATCAACTTCACCAAGTTAATGCATCCTCCTTACAACAACCCAATCAAGAAACTGATGTTCAAAGTACTCAATAGATGATCACCAAAAGACAAAAAATCCTAGATGCTGCACTCCTGCTCTTCTCTCAACAAGGGCTAGAGGGCACATCTACCGGACAAATAGCGAAAACAGCCGGCGTGGCAAAAGCGACGTTGTTCCACCACTTCGAGAATAAATCTCTATTGATTGATGAACTGTTTCGCGAGCTGAAGCTAGAGCTATTCTCGACCCTTCAACCGCACACTGATGTGGCTGTAGAAGATCGCTACCAAACCTTTAAGTTCATGTGGATCACAGGAATTGAGTGGGCATTAGAGAATCCGGTTGCGATGAAGTTCTTCACCAATGTTCATTTCGACCCAACGACTCAAACTCGAGAAGTGATTGTTTCACAGATGTTCGCATCGCTAGACGAGATCATTTTGAAAGGGCAACAAGATGGTGAATTGATGGTGTTGGACATTAACCTTGTTAGACACTTCATTCATAGCCACTTTCTGATTTGTGCAAACTGGCTGATTGAACAAAGCGAGTCTCCACCAGAGCAAACATCGAAGTACATCAACGATAGCTTTGATATGTGTTGGCGCGCCGTTGGTGGGCAAACCAAGTAGCTTTAAGCCCAAGGCTCTAAGCTCTAAGCTCTAAGCTCTAAGCTCTAAACCCAAAGATATAAGTTCTAGACTCAACTGATTTCCAATAATGATCACTAAAGCGCCACAAAGGCGCTTTAATTATTTGAACACAATTTAATCACCTCAACATATTGACTCAGAGTACGTTCTTTCAGTACCATCCCACCATCATTTCAAAAGAGAATAACGCCATAATGAAGTACTAACATCCTGACATCCGATTTATTTTTATAAAAATCATTTGGACACTCGGGGTTAGTGGGCGTTACTTCATCATCTATTTTCGCGACAAATCAAGCTCTTAAAGATCCGTTTTTTGACAAACAAACATCTTTAAGATTAGTACCTCAAAGACAGAAATCAGATCAACACCCTATTTCCTATCTTTGATTGGCATACTACCTAAGTAACGTCTTTGGCGATCTATACATAGAATTCTGTGTAGGGTTCTATATAGAAAAAGCGCCTCACCCCTTTTACTCGTTTATACGTAAAGGGAGGTATTTCTATGCCGCCTATATTAGCCAACAATCTCTCATTCCAACTCGATACTGGTGAGTGGTTATTCAAAGAGATCACCTTTAATTTGAGCACACGCCTCACCGGCTTAGTCGGAAGAAATGGGGCTGGAAAGTCATTGTTGCTTTCATTACTCGTTGGACAAAAACAGCCCACAACGGGCAGTGTTTCGCGCCAAGGTTCCATCGGCTTTTACTCTCAGTTACCATCAAAGCTACTGGATACCAACATCACCATCGCTGACTTCTTAGGGCGCACCGAAAAGTTAGAAGCATTAAGCGCCATAGAACAAGGTAGCTGTGAATTGCAGCACTTCAATATCATTGGTGATGATTGGGATCTAGAGGCACGTACCCAGCAGTTGCTAGGTACATTAAAGATCACTAGTGATTTGAACACGCCCTGTTGCTCTTTGAGTGGTGGACAACTCGCCTTGCTACAGCTTCATCATCTGTTCGTATCAAATAACGACATACTGATCCTCGATGAGCCTTCAAACCATTTGGATAACGACGGACGCAATTGACTACTCGAACAATGCCAAATGTTTGAAGGCAAAATACTAGTCGTCAGCCATGATCGCAGTTTATTGAGGCAAATGGAGGGGATATACCACCTCAACAACTTGGGCGTACGTTTCTATAAAGGAAATTATGATGATTACTTCAAACAAGTGTCTAGTCAAAGCGAAGCGCTAGACAAACAGATTGCGCATCATCAGTCCGAAAAGAAACGACTCGAGCGTCAAGCTCAAGCCAACAAGGAAAAGGCGCAGCAGCGAGAATCTCAGGGAAACCGACTCAGAAAGTCAGGTAGCCAACCCAAGATTTTATTGGATGCTATGAAAGATAAAGCAGGTCAAAGCCAAGCCGCGTCGGCGACAAGTCAAAGGAACCTCATTGACCAAAACCAACATAAACTTCAGTCGCTTAAAGAACAGAAAGAGCGGATGAAACCACAAGCGTTATACCTACAACAAGCGAATGCTACTAAAAAACACTCACTATTAACCGTTGAAGAGTGTCGCCTAAATTTTGGTTCTGGTGCTCCTATTAGCTTGTCTCTATCACAAGGGGAACGATGCTATCTAACCGGGACTAACGGGTGCGGAAAATCGACACTGTTAAAAGCCATTCATGGCCAACACTCGAACTATATCGGATCCATTAAGCGCTTAGGGGCGACCGTATACTTGGATCAACACTTTGGCCTTTTAGACACCAACGACACCATGTTCGATAGTTTGATGACACACAGCTTTGGGTTAACAGAAAGTAACGCTCGAACCTTGCTCGCTGGAATTGGGTTCAGGCGAGACTCCGTATACCGAAAAGTGGCACATTTAAGTGGTGGTGAAAAAATGAAACTGGCGATGTTGATCGTTAGCCACAAGCAAGACACCCCACTTCTATTACTCGATGAACCGGACAACCACCTAGACATCGACTCAAAGCAAATATTGGCTTCGGCTCTACGTGAATACCAAGGTGCGTTCATCTTGGTCAGTCATGATAGCGATTTTGTTGAGGAGGTCGGCGTTAGCCAAAATCATATACAGCTTTAACCTTCATAAATTCGTTCACTTCGTTTAGTTGGGCGAGTATTCTTCCGGATACTCGCCTTTCTTGATTGAGACAAGTAAACTACGCGCCTCGAACATCTATTCATAAGGCTAAGGTTTGCATACTCTAGAACAATTAAAATCAGGGCAACTAAACGGTATTACGCGCTTACAACTGTCAGAAGATCTCACTGAATTTCCTTTAGAGATCTTAGAACTCGCTGATTCTCTTGAGATTCTAGACCTTTCAGGTAATCAACTGTCAGATTTACCAGAAGAGTTATCACAGCTGACCAACCTGCGTATTATCTTCGCGTCGAATAACCTGTTTACGCACCTGCCTGATGTTCTGGGTACTCTTCCTAAGCTCGAAATGGTTGGCTTCAAAACCAACCAAATCAAAACCGTTAGCGGGCAATCTCTGCCTACTCAACTACGTTGGTTAATCCTGACCGACAATGAGATTGAGGCTCTGCCTCACTCTTTAGGTGAAAGACCACGCCTGCAAAAACTTGCATTAGCGGGTAACAAAATTCGTGTTTTACCAGAAAGCATGAAAAACCTATCAAGCCTTGAGCTAGTTCGCCTGTCTGCAAACCAATTGACTGAATTCCCAGAGTTCCTAATCAAGCTACCAAAACTGGCGTGGCTAGCGTTTGCGGGTAACCCGTTTTGTAAACACCCAAGCAGCTTAGATAGCGTGCCAGCCGTGAGCTCGCAATGCTACTCACTCAATCAAGTGCTTGGCCAAGGCGCGTCTGGTGTGATTTCTCATGCTAACTGGTTAAACGGTGACTTTGATTTCCCACAAGAAGTGGCCGTTAAAGTATTCAAAGGCGAAGTGACCAGTGACGGTTACCCACACGATGAACTTGAAGCGTGTCTTCAAGCCGGCCAACATAGCAACCTAGTGAAGTCTATCGCCAAAGTCGACGAGTCAGACTACCTAGCGTTGGTCATGGAGCTTATCCCAAGCAACTATTACAACCTAGGTTTGCCCCCTACTCTTGAAAGCTGCACTCGCGATACCTTCAACGAAGGCTTCGAGCTTTCAATTGCTCAAATCAATAGCATTACAGAGCAGATGATTGATGTGTTTGAACACCTTCATGCCAACAAAGTCTGTCATGGTGATTTGTACGCACACAACACTTTGGTTAACGAGCAAGATCAGATGATCTTTGGTGACTTTGGCGCTGCAACTATCTATGGCTACCTAACTGAAGAGCAGCAACAAGGCATTCGTAGAATTGAAGCGCGTGCATTGAAGTACTTTATTGAAGACCTACTGACGGTTTGTGCAAAGCAAGACCAATACAGCGAGCTTTATACTCGATTGGCGAACTTCAAAGCTTAATGGCTTAACTTAATAGCTTAATAGCGCGTTGATTAGAAGTACTCGGTAGAATTGAAAACAACAAAGCCAACATCACTGTTGGCTTTTTATTCTTGGAACATCACTCATTTTAATGGGCAAGCAAGGTCGACTAAAAAGGATTAACGCTCAGCCTGCACCAATTTCAGATACGAATGCAGCTCACCATTTTTATATTCCACCGCAGAATGAATATTAAGGTCAGCACGAGCCACAACAGCAAACTGGTAGCGGTTGTCACCCTTCAGAATCTCGACGTGTAACAAACCGTCTGCTAACTGCCACTGCCCTGTTGTTTCAAATCGATCGAACAAACGGTATTCAGTTAGAGAACCGTCAGCATTAAAGTGCACTTCAGTGATGTAACCACCGGGGCAACTCTTCACCCACACTCGACTCTCGATATCACTGACAGTAAAGTCACGCTTGGTATCACGCCACGCTAGAAAGCCTTCGCTATCATAAAGAGCAATGTTGAGATCAGTTCGAGAAATTAACGGCTGCTCAGTTTGCTCACGACAATAAAGTTGAAGTAGAATTTTCTGAACTGTTTCGTTCTGTAATTCACCCATTGTGACTTCCCTTTCTTATTGCTCAGCAGTTAAACACTGTAGTGATCAACAAATTTCATTTAAAGCGGGTTACACAAGCTCGTAAGAAACCACATACAGCTGAGAGATACCCGGATAGATATCTTGAATCACGTCTTTGAGTACTTGCAGCGTCATGTTCTCTTGCTGAGCATGGAATTCACCTAAGTCATCAAACAAAATTGGCTCAACGCTGATGATCTTAAGATTACAGAACACACGTCCTTGCTCTAGCGTTGATACTTCCACAACACTGCCTGGTTGGTAGTCACGCTCAGATTCATCGCGAATAGTAATCGTCTTCTTGCCAGAAAGGATGTCAGTTTCAAAACGTTCGAAGAACGTCATAGTGGTAGGTGCGGTCATTTATTCCGGTCGCTTAACATTAAAAGGTTAGGTAGGTGTTTATATACCAGAATGCGTGTTCAAGCGAATAAAAATTAGATGCGAAATTTCATCTCGTCATTCCCTAGACTGACGAAGGAAGGAAGGATGGATGGATGGAGGGAAGGAGGGAATCTCTAAAGAGCCAAATTACAGGCAATAAAAAAGGAGAACCGAAGTTCTCCTTTTCTTAAACCTTTAAGCTAACTCTAAATTATAGAGATGCTTTCGCTTTTTCAACTAGAACAGCAAATGCTGCTTTGTCGAATACTGCGATGTCAGCAAGAATCTTACGGTCGATCTCGATAGATGCTTTCTTAAGGCCATTGATGAAACGGCTGTAAGATAGACCATTTTGACGAGATGCCGCATTGATACGTGCAATCCAAAGTTGACGGAATTGACGTTTCTTGTTGCGACGGTCACGGTAAGCGTATTGACCAGCTTTGGTAACTGCTTGGAAAGCTACGCGGTAAACACGTGAACGTGCTCCGTAGTAACCTTTAGCTTGTTTTAGAACTTTCTTATGACGTGCACGAGCTTGTACACCACGTTTTACGCGAGGCATTATGCTTCTCCTAAACTAAACGAATTTATAAACTAAAAAGAATTAAGCGTATGGCATCATACGTAGAACTGCAGCCACTTCACATTTTGGAAGGATTGAGTTCGGACGAAGCTGACGCTTGTTCTTAGTAGTACGCTTAGTCAGGATGTGACGTTTACCAGCGTGCTTAAACTTAATACCACCAGCAGTTTTCTGGAAACGCTTAGCAGCACCTTTGTTGGTTTTCATCTTAGGCATGATGAATAACTCCGCATTGTTGAGTTGTTAATAACATAGTAATTAGGGCGAATAAAACCCCGCAACCTGAGGCTGCAGGGTTTAATTACTTGCAAAGCCGTTAATTACTTCTTTTTAGGGGCCAACACCATGATCATCTGGCGACCTTCAATTCTCGTTGGGAAAGATTCGACTACTGCAAATTCTTCAGTATCCGCTTTCAAACGATTAAGAACGTCAACACCGATTTCTTGGTGAGCCATTTCGCGGCCACGGAAGCGAATTGTTACCTTCACTTTGTTGCCGTCTTCTAGGAAACCAGTCAGGTTGCGTAGTTTTACCTGATAGTCTCCAATATCAGTTCCAGGTCGGAATTTAATTTCCTTGATCTGAACCTGCTTTTGCTTCTTCTTCTGCTCTTTCGCAGCTTTGCTCTTCTCGAAGAGGAACTTACCGTAGTCCATCACACGACAAACTGGCGGCTCGGCGTTAGGGCTGATCTCTACAAGATCCATACCAGCTTCATTTGCAGCTTCCATCGCTTCAGCGATTGATACTACACCAACAGCTTCGCCGTCTGCGCCAGTTAGACGCACTTCACGAACGCCACGAATGTCACCGTTTAAACGGTGCTGGTTTTGTTTGGCCGGTTGTTGGCCACGTCTTCCGCCTTTAATAGCTATTCCTCCAGATTGAGCTTACGGCTTGAAACCTCGGCTTGGATGTATGAAATAAAGTCATCCACTTTAAATTTGCCAAGGTCCTTACCTTTACGTGTACGTACTGCAATTTCGCCGGCTTCCATTTCTTGGTCACCACACACAAGCATGAACGGTACACGTTTCAAAGTATGTTCGCGGATTTTAAAGCCAATCTTCTCATTTCTCAAGTCTGCTTTGACTCTAAATCCACTTTTTTGCAGTTTTTTCGTAATTTCTTGTACATATTCAGACTGTTTGTCTGTAATGCCCATTACAACTGCTTGTTCTGGCGCCAACCACGTTGGGAAGAAGCCAGCGTATTCTTCAATAAGAATACCAATGAAGCGTTCTAGTGAACCTAAAATCGCGCGGTGGATCATAACTGGCGTGTGACGCTCGTTATCTTCACCTACGTAAGTAGCACCTAAACGTTCTGGTAATGCAAAATCGAGCTGCACTGTACCACATTGCCAAGCGCGGTCCAAACAATCATGCAAAGTAAATTCAATCTTAGGTCCGTAGAACGCACCCTCGCCTTCTTGAATCTCGTATGCAATGTCCATTGCCTCTAGCGCTTGCTTAAGGTCAGCCTCTGCACGGTCCCACATTTCGTCTGAACCTACACGCTGTTCTGGACGAGTAGATAGCTTAACAACGATGCTTTCGAAGCCGAAAGTTGTGTAAGTATCGTAAACCATTTCAATACAAGCTTTAACTTCTTGTTGAACTTGGTCTTCAGTACAGAATACGTGAGCATCATCTTGAGTGAAGCCACGAACACGCATAATGCCGTGAAGTGCGCCAGACGGCTCATTACGGTGACATGAGCCGAACTCAGCCATACGTAGCGGTAGATCACGGTAAGATTTCAAACCTTGGTTGAAGATTTGAACGTGACCAGGACAGTTCATTGGCTTGATAGCGTATTCACGGTTCTCTGAAGAAGTAGTGAACATCGCTTCAGCGTACTTATCCCAGTGACCAGAGCGTTCCCAAAGAACACGGTCCATCATTAATGGGCCTTTAACTTCTTGGTAATCGTACTCAGTCAGTTTTTGACGAATAAATACTTCTAGCTCACGGAAGATAGTCCAACCGTTGTGGTGCCAGAACACCATGCCTGGTGCTTCTTGCTGCATGTGGAATAGGTCAAGCGCTTTACCGATTTTACGGTGGTCACGTTTAGCCGCTTCTTCTAGGCGCACAAGGTGAGCTTTAAGTGCCTTCTTGTCGTGGAATGCAGTGCCGTAGATACGTTGAAGCATCTTGTTGTCACTGTTACCACGCCAGTATGCACCCGCTACGTTAAGTAGAGTGAAGTGCTGGCAGAAGCTCATGTTAGGCACGTGTGGACCACGACACATATCGATGTATTCTTCGTGATGGTACAGGCCTGGACGATCGTCTTTAGAAACGTTCTCGTCCAAGATTTCAATCTTGTAAGTCTCGCCGCGAGCTTCGAATGCGTCGCGCGCTTCCTGCCAGCTAACTTTCTTCTTAACAACCTGGTATTTGGTCTTCGCTAGCTCTTTCATGCGCTTTTCGATCTTTTCTAGATCGTCTTGCGTTAGAGAGTGCTCAAGATCGATATCGTAGTAGAAACCGTTATCGATAGTAGGACCGATCGCCATTTTCGCTTCTGGAAAAAGCTGCTTAACCGCGTGGCCTAAAAGGTGAGCACAAGAGTGACGAACGATCTCAAGGCCATCAACTTCATCTTTAGCTGTGATGATTTCTAGGCTTGCATCGTTTTCGATAAGATCACAAGCATCAACACGCTCGCCGTCTACACGACCAGCAATGGTAGCTTTCGCAAGACCAGGACCGATTGATAGGGCAACATCTAGAGTTGATACAGGGTTGTCAAATTGACGCTGACTACCGTCAGGAAGAGTAATAATTGGCATTATTTGTCCTTTACAGTGGTGTTGCACACCAAGCAACACATGAAAATGTTTAATATATGTCTTTCAATCAACTAGTACGCTGATTGGGGATATATGCATAATAAATATACCCACATAGAAGCAAATACAGATGCCCCATTTGTGAGTAGCCAAACATTGTAACGAAATAATATGAAATGACAATGTTAGTCCCGCAGCACCACAAAACTATATGACTGAAATGTCTCTTCTATATAGATCCTTCTAACGCCTAACCCATAGCTCAATCAGTAATTCGTTGGCTTTATCTACAATACAAAAAAACCGAACGTTTAAGTTCGGCTTTAGAAGTCATATTGTACTTATTATTAGACAGAGCGACTGCTAACAGAGAGGGAACTACGCACTCATGATTCTTGATACAGCGTTGCGAATGTCTGAGTCGGCCGCATTAGCAGGTAAGCTGAATGAGATGTATTGGTCGCCGCGGAAGCTCATTGATCGGTCGATTTCTGCTAGGCAGTGAACCATTGAGCCTTCAACGATGAATGACAGCTCGATCTCTTTATTATTCATGAAACCGCCGCTGCGAAATTCAATCTCTTGGTAACAACCCGAACGAGAAGCAAAGTTGTTGCCTTTTAAGAAGCCCTTCTCTACGTCAGCTTTCACCATTGCCATACCGGATGCTTCCACGCCTTGGATGATTTTAGCAACTGTTGGCAGTGGGTGTACGGAGATAAAGTCACGGTCTTTAGGGTCAATCGCGAAGCCTATATCTAGGTTGGTTTCAACCCACACATGGCATTGGTTCATTTGTGCGTTCAACGCGGTGACTGGCGTTTCATCATTTAACTTAAGTCGGAATGGAACCAGTTTGGTTTCGCCCGGTTGGATAACGAAAGGCTCTACGGCTTGAATACGACCCAGTGAAAAGGTTTCGTAGCTGGTGCTATCTTCCGTTTCTACTTTTACTTCTGTGTTGAGAACCAAGTTGATCAGGTCGATTTGTTGCTCAACGTCACCACCAACAATGTGAACATTGCCAGACAACTCTCCACCTTGGAAAACTTCAATATTATCTAAGACAGTATCAACCTTTGCTGCACCGATGCCCAACGAGGCCTTTAATTTCTTAAACATATTATTTCCCTTTCTAATTATCTGATTTACGAATAGTTATTGCGTGACAATTTGCGACACTTGCCTCACAGAATCAAGCAATTTGCCCCATCTATGTTGAATAAGGTCACATTGCCCGAGGTAATGTTGAAATCGTGAAAAATTCCGTTACTCTATTTGTATAGTCAAATAAGGTTTCATTATGTCGAAAGCACCGCTCTACCTTCAGATAAAACAGTTCATAGATGACAAGATCAGCAGTGGTCATTGGCCGGTGGGTTACCAAATCACCACAGAACTCGAACTTACCGAGCAGTTCAATGTGAGTCGAATGACGGTCAATAAAGCCATTCGAGATCTTGTGTCTGAAGGCAAACTCATCAGGAAGCCAAGGCTAGGTACTTTTGTTTGTGAACCAGACGAAAAAGCGCAATCTCCGCTGCTTGATATCAACAACATCGCACAAGAGATCAAAGACCGAGGCCAAACGTATACTAGCCAAGTTATCAAGCACGATAGTATCAAGGCTGATGAAAGCACGGCTACACGGTTAGGTGTGATGATTAACGCAGAAGTGTTCTATAGTGAAATCATACACTTTGCGGACAACGCACCGATTCAATTGGAAGCGCGCTGGGTGAACTCTCAAGCCGCTCCAAAATACCTAGAGCAAGACTTTTCAACCTCTACGCCCAACGAATACCTTTCAAAAAGCTGCCCGTTAAGTGCTATCGAGCACACGGTTGAAGCCATTATTCCAGATTCTCAAATCAGAACGTCACTAAAGCTATCTGAATCAGAACCTTGCCTTCTTTTGAATAGAAGAACATGGAGCAAAGAACGCCTCATCAGCTTTGCATTGCTCTACCATCCTGGCTCTAAGTACAAATTAAGCTCCAAGATACTTCTAGATTAAAGAACATCATCCTGATCGCCGATCACATTTTTGCAACATCAACTTGATTCGGGTCAGCGTTTAGCCTATTTATTTGTATATACATTTAATATTTAGCAAAGATCTAGGTGATTATGAATTTGATCCTCAAAAACGCACGAGTGGTCTCCATGAGTTCGGGAGCCGACGGTTATCAGCCCTCTTCCCCTCAAGATATCGTTATCGAAGACGGTAAGATCGTGTCTATCTCTTGTTCAAACCATGAGGCTCATGCTTATGAGGTAGAACAACCGAGCACTGATAACTCTGCGGATGACATCACCTATGATTGCAAAAACAAGCTCGTTACCCCAGGTCTTATTGATTGCCACACTCACCTCGTATTTGCAGGCAATCGCGCCAACGAATTTGAACAGCGTTTGAATGGTATCTCTTACACCGACATCGCCAAACAAGGCGGCGGGATTCTTGCGACAGTCACTGCAACACGCGCAGCGCAAGAGTCTGAACTGGTTGAAATGGCACTACCTAGACTCGATGGCCTGCTAAGAAGTGGCGTAACCAGCATCGAAGTAAAATCGGGCTATGGTTTAACACTTGAAGACGAACTCAAGATGTTACGTGCAGCTAAAGCGTTAGAAAATCATCGCCGAATTAAGATCACCACCACACTCCTTGCAGCACATGCTGTACCGCCAGAATACAAAGAACAACCAGATCGTTACATAGATCTGGTTTGCCAAGAGATCATTCCTAAAGCTGCGGGGCAAGGGCTCGCCGATGCCGTTGACGTATTTTGCGAATCTATCGGCTTCAACCTAGAACAAACCGAACGTGTCTTTGCCGCTGCCAAAGCACACGGGCTCGCGATTAAAGGCCACACAGAACAACTTTCGAATATGGGTGGCAGCGCACTTGCAGCAAAATACGGCGCACTCTCTGTTGACCATGTTGAGTACCTTGATGAAACCGGAGTAAAAGCACTGGCAGAATCAGGCACAGTCGCCACCTTATTACCCGGGGCTTTCTACTTCTTGAAAGAGACTCAACAGCCACCTATTGCTTTACTTCGTGAACACAAAATCCCAATGGCGATCGCGACCGACCTAAACCCCGGCACATCTCCCTTTGCAGACTTAACGCTGATGATGAACATGAGCTGCACCCTGTTTGGTACGACGCCTGAAGAAGCGCTACGCGGTGTAACTTGTAACGCGGCGTCTGCCATTGGTGAGTCACAAACCAAAGGCAAAGTCGAAATCGGTTATGCCGCAGATTTGGCTATCTGGAACATCGACCACCCTGCAGATCTAAGCTATCAAGTCGGTGTTCCTCACCTGCATAAACGCATTGTTAATGGCGAGGTGTGTCATGACTCAATCTAAATCCAACGCTATCCAAGAGAACGCAACAACCATGCATAACTTTGTGTGGACAGGGCGTAATGATCTTGAAGATGGCCCACTCGGTACTCGCGTTCATCACATTACCAAGCAAGTGCAAAGTAGCGAGTTAAGTGACAAGCTGACTGACGGTGGTATCGCCTTGGTAGGCTTTGCCAGCGACGCCGGTGTTGCAAGAAATAAAGGACGCGTGGGCGCGAAACAAGCACCTAACTTGATACGCCAAGCTCTGGCGAATATGGCTTGGCACAGTGACGCATACATCGCGGATCTTGGTGATATCGAGTGCAATGATGGTCAATTGGAAGTCAGCCAAAAACAGTGTGCTTCTGTGATTGCCAATGCCTTAGCAACCAACAAAGTGATTACCCTTGGCGGTGGTCATGAGGTTGCTTGGGCATCTTTTCAAGGTCTCGCTGAGCACCTAAATAAAATTCAATCAGAACACAATCCTAAGATCGGCATCGTTAATTTTGATGCTCACTTTGATCTTCGTGAATTTGAAAGCGACATCGCTGACGTAAAGCCAAGCTCAGGCACACCATTTAACCAGATAAGTGATTACTGCCACGCACATCAATGGCCGTTTCATTACGCTTGTCTTGGTGTGAGTGCCGCCAGCAATACCAAAGCGCTGTTTAACAAAGCTGACCAACTGGGCGTGTGGTATGAACACGACCGCAACATGACCCAAGTGAATCAAGTCGCTCAACTGATCAAGTTACAAAAATTCATCGTTGAGTGTGATTATCTCTATCTCACCATTGATCTCGATGTTTTCCCCGCAGCTACTGCGCCGGGCGTAAGTGCACCAGCGGCAAGAGGCGTGAGCTATGAAGCGCTTGCTCCTTTTCTAGAACAGATTTTCCAACACAGTGAAAAACTCATTATCGCGGACATAGCGGAATACAACCCAGACTACGACGTCGATGGCCAAACGGCTCGATTAGCGGCTCGTTTATGTTGGGATATTGCCAGTGCAATGGCCAGCGACTAATCCAGCTATACCGATAACTACAACTACAACTACAACTACAACTACAACTACAACGATATAACGTGAAACAGAAGGAATTCCAAAATGACGGAACACCACAACAGTGACCCTCGTCTCGACACGACTCGCGAAATTCGCGCACCTCACGGCACCACTTTGCGCGCTAAATCTTGGTTAACAGAAGCACCACTGCGTATGCTGATGAACAACCTAGACCCTGATGTGGCAGAACACCCACATGCACTGGTTGTGTATGGCGGTATTGGTCGCGCGGCACGTGATTGGAAATGTTATGACAAAATTGTTGAAGTATTAGAGCGTTTAGAGGACGACCAAACCTTACTTGTTCAATCAGGTAAACCTGTGGGCGTGTTCCCGACTCATAAAAACGCACCTCGCGTACTGATCGCTAACTCGAACCTTGTTCCACACTGGGCGAACTGGGAACACTTCAACGAGCTCGATAAAGAAGGCTTGATGATGTACGGCCAAATGACAGCAGGCAGCTGGATTTACATTGGTTCACAAGGCATCGTTCAAGGTACTTACGAAACCTTTGTCGCGATTGCCAAGAAGCACTTCCAAGGTGAAGCGAAGGGCAAATGGGTTCTAACGGGTGGTCTTGGTGGCATGGGCGGCGCTCAACCTCTTGCTGCCACGATGGCTGGCTTCTCAATGATCGCCGTGGAGTGTGATGAATCACGAATCGACTATCGTTTACGTACTGGCTATGTAGACAAAAAAGCCACCAGCTTAGATGAAGCGATGACAATGATTAAAGAGTCAGACACGCCAATATCTGTTGGCTTATTAGGTAACGCCGCAGACGTCTTCCCAGAGTTAGTTGAACGCAATATCACACCTGATGTGGTGACTGACCAAACATCTGCCCACGATCCTCTTAACGGCTACTTGCCGCAAGGTTGGACGATGGAGAAAGCCGCACAAGAGCGCACCATTGATGAAGCAAAAGTGGTGAAAGCCGCTAAGCAATCAATGGCGATTCAAGTACAAGCGATGCTAGACCTGCAATACCGCGGCGCAGCGACCGTGGATTACGGTAATAACATTCGCCAAATGGCACTGGAAGAAGGCGTAGAAAACGCGTTTGATTTCCCGGGTTTCGTTCCGGCTTATATTCGACCTTTATTCTGCGAAGGTATTGGTCCTTTCCGTTGGGCGGCACTATCTGGTGACCCAGAAGACATCTACAAAACAGACCAAAAAGTAAAAGAACTGATTCCAGACAACCCACATCTACATAACTGGCTAGATATGGCGCGTGAACGCATTCAGTTCCAAGGCCTGCCTGCGCGTATTTGTTGGGTTGGCTTGAAAGATCGTGAACGCTTAGGCCAAGCATTCAATGAAATGGTGAAAAATGGCGAACTGAAAGCACCAGTTGTTATCGGTCGTGACCACCTAGATTCAGGTTCAGTAGCAAGCCCGAACCGCGAAACAGAAGGCATGATGGATGGATCAGATGCCGTATCAGATTGGCCTCTATTGAATGCCCTTCTGAACACAGCGGGCGGCGCAACTTGGGTTTCTTTGCACCACGGTGGTGGCGTTGGTATGGGCTTCTCGCAACACTCAGGCATGGTGATTTGTTGTGACGGCAGTGAAGATGCATCACCGCGTATTGCTCGCGTACTTCACAATGACCCAGCAACCGGCGTTATGCGTCATGCTGATGCAGGTTACGATATTGCCAAGCAATGTGCCAAAGAGCAGAAGCTTGATTTACCTATGCTAAACGAAGAACTTCGTCGCCTTTAATGTCTGGAGAGAACATGTTGAACTTATTACTTAAGCCAGGACTTCTTGGCCTATCTGAACTTCGAAAAATCAGCCGTAGCCCTGTGAACTTATCACTCGTTCCAGCAGCGATTCCTGATATTGAAGCGAGCATGCAAGTTATCGAACAAGTGATTGCTGAAGACCGCACTGTGTATGGCATCAACACGGGTTTTGGCTTATTAGCAAACACCAAGATTGCGCCTGAAGATCTCGAAGTTCTACAGAAAAGTATCGTACTTTCTCACGCTGCGGGCATTGGCAAGTTCATGTCTGATGAAACCGTACGCTTGATGATGGTATTGAAGATTAACAGCTTGTCTCGCGGTTACTCGGGTATCCGACTCAAGGTCATCAACGCTCTTATCGATCTTGTGAACGCACAGGTTTACCCATGTGTTCCACAAAAAGGATCAGTAGGTGCATCTGGAGATCTTGCTCCTCTCGCCCACATGAGTACCGTTCTGCTAGGTGAAGGCCAAGCACGCCACAACGGCAAGATCATCACTGGCTTAGAAGCAATGCAGATCGCAGGTCTTGAACCAATCACACTTGCGCCGAAAGAAGGCTTAGCGCTGTTAAACGGCACACAAGCATCGACTGCCTTTGCATTAGAAGGTCTGTTCGCAGCGGAAGACTTGTTTGCGTCTGCAACCGTATGTGGCGCGATGTCTGTAGAAGCAGCGCTGGGTAGTCGTCGTCCGTTTGACCCTCGAATTCATCGCGTTCGTGGTCATCGTGGTCAAATGGATGCCGCGCTTGCTTATCGCCATATGCTTGATCAAAAGAGTGAGATTGGTGAATCACACACTTGCTGTGAAAAGGTTCAAGACCCTTACTCGTTGCGCTGTCAGCCTCAAGTGATGGGTGCCTGTTTACAGCAAATTCGTAATTCAGCAGAAACGTTAAACGTTGAAGCGAACTCGGTATCGGATAACCCACTGGTATTTGCTGAAGACGGCGACATTATTTCAGGTGGTAACTTCCACGCAGAACCTGTGGCAATGGCAGCGGATAACCTAGCACTTGCGATTGCAGAAATTGGTAGCCTTTCTGAACGAAGAATGGCACTGCTGATTGATAGCGCACTAAGCAAACTTCCACCTTTCTTAGTCGATAACGGCGGCGTTAACTCAGGCTTTATGATTGCTCAAGTAACGTCTGCTGCTCTGGCAAGCGAGAATAAAACACTGGCACACCCAGCTTCAGTAGACAGCCTTCCAACATCGGCAAACCAAGAAGATCATGTATCTATGGCAACCTTTGCGGGTCGTCGACTGCGTGACATGGCAGAAAACACCCGTGGCATCTTGGCTGTTGAATACTTAGCAGCAGCACAAGGCTTGGATTTTAGAGCACCAAATCTCTCTTCTCCTCGAGTAGAAGAAGCAAAACAGATACTGCGCGAGAAAGTCAGCTTCTACGACAAAGACCGTTACTTCTCACCTGATATCGAGCAAGCAAATCTACTGCTCAAATTATCAGTGCATAACCATCTAATGCCAGAAGGCCTACTGTGTAGCTTCTAAGGTTTGGCGAAATAGCACGTCATATAAACAGGGGCTATTGATTAGCCCTTGTTGCATTGAATCCAAGCCCCTATTCCCCTCAAAATCGTCACATACCATCCAAAGTATTTATCTAATTGACTGATATATAAGCAAAGTTAACTGGATAGACCATTAGAACGAAGTTAGTTAGCTATAATCCACCCCAGATTTGATGACTAATAGCGATACTATGTTTCTGACACCTTACTTTTCTACTGAAGACAATCAATTTCAATTCACTCGTGAACAGGCTAGCCACTTTGCTAAAAAAGTAGCTGGCGATTTCAACCCAATTCACGATGAAGACAACAAGCGCTTCTGCGTGCCTGGCGATCTTTTGTTTGCAGTTCTTCTGCAGAAAGAAGGCATCAGCCAAAAAATGCGTTTTGATTTTTCAGGTATGGTTGGTAACGGTATTGCGCTTAGCGTTGACAACAAGTGTGAAAAAGAAAGCTCACTGGTTGACGAGAAAGGCAAAGAGTACCTACACATGTCTTGTGAAGGTGAGAAAAGCCACGATCAAGCATTCATCGAACACGTAGTAACAAACTACGTTAAGTTCTCTGGTATGAACTTCCCACACATCATGGTTCCTCTTATGGAAGAGCAACAGATGATGATCAACTGCCAACGCCCTCTTGTTATTTACGAGAGCATGGAAGTTGAATTTACTCGCCTAGACCTATCTCACCCAGAAGTTGAATTCTCTGGTGCGACTTTTGATGTTGAAGGCAAGCGTGGCATCGTGACACTGAACTTCGATTTCAAAGAGGACGGCGAAGTGGTAGGTAAAGGCGTGAAACGCATGGTAGCAAGTGGCCTTAAGCCATACGACCAAGCTTCTGTAGACGACCTAGTAAACCGCTTCAACGAACGCAAAGAGATGTTTCTAGCTCAGTTCACAGCCGCTGCTTAATCAGCTCTAGAACAAGATCAATAAAGCCCAGCTTGATAATCTCAAGCTGGGCTTTTTTATTTCGATTACTAAGCCAGCACTCAAATCATCACTAAATCCAGCGTCTAACCTTTTGTTTGTAATCAACATATTCTGCGCCGAATAATTGTTCTAGTGCTCGCTCTTCGGGTTTGATTTGGAAGTAATTCATGTAGATTACGAAGCCAAAGCTAAGTAGTACACTGAAGATATTCTGGAAGAAGTAGCCAAAGCAAAATAGCAGGATGAACAACCCTAAGTACATTGGGTTTCGCGTGTAACCAAAGATCCCACTGTCCACGACGGCTGAAGCGGTTTCGACTTTGATCGGGTTAACGGTGGTTTTCTGTTTTCGAAATTCCAATATGCCGGATATTCCGATCACACCACTCAATGTGACTCCGATTCCTAACACAATCATTCCATGAGGCAATGCCAGTGTCCCTTGGCTCAACTGTTGAGCGCAGAAGTATGATGCTACGAATACAATAATGAACAGTGCAACTGGTGGTACTTTTAATTCTAGAAATTTCATACTTTTCCTTATTAACATTCCTTTGTTAGTTTAGAAAAAAGCCCAGCAATTGCTGGGCTAAATGTATTAGAGAATTTTTGCTAGCGCCTGTAATGGGTGAGCAAGCTTCTCACCTTCAAAACGCTTCACTTGGCTGCGGCAAGAATAGCCCGTCACCAAGCAACGATCTTTTGGTAAGTCCTGCATTTGAGGCTTCCAGCTTAAACCATATATGTCTTTCGACATTTGTAGCTTATCGACTTCGTGGCCGAAAGTTCCCGCCATACCACAACAGCCGACAGGAACGCTGGTTAACGCAGCACCAAAGTGCTTAAAGATAGCGCCCCACTCTTTTTCAGCGTTCGGCATCTTGGTCTTCTCTGTACAGTGAGCGAACAAGTACCACATATCTTCACTTGCTGAGCGTGCTTCGAACTCACCTAGCGATGGCATTAACCATTCATGCACAGTAAGTACATCAAAGTCGCCGCGCTTGTCACCTAAGATCTCGACGTATTCATCGCGGTAACAAAGCACAAGAGCAGGATCAACACCGACCAAAGGAATTCCGATATCCGCCACCATCGACAAGAAATCCGAAGTCGATTTCGCCTCACGTGCAAAACGATTTAAGAAGCCCTTGATGTGCAACGCTTTACCATTCGGTTTGAACGGCAGCAGTACCGGAGTTTTGCCAAGTTTTTGAGCCAGAGTGACGAAGTCTTCAATCACCTCGGCATCATAGAAGCTGGTAAACGGGTCTTGAACGATCAGCACATGCTGTTTCTTCTGTTCAGAAGACAAGCCTTCTAAATACTGTAAATCGAAGAGTTGCAGCTCTTTACTCGCTAGACGATTTTTGAGCGTAGGCACCGACATCAATGGTGCATCAACATACCCGACCGTTTTAGCTGTTGCCGTTTGGATCCACTTTTGACCCAATGCAGCGTTGACTACTTTTGGCACTTTCGCCATCAGCGGCAGCATGGTTTCAATGTTGGCAACTAGATAATCTTTTGCAGGGCGCTGGTAACGCGAGTAGTAGATGTTCAAGAATCGAGAACGGAAACTTGGTACATCGACTTTGATCGGACATTGACTCGCACACGCTTTACACGCCAAACAACCGTTCATCGCCTCATGAACTTCATGCGAGAAATCGTACTCATGGCGTTTGTTCATCGTATTGCGAACACGCTCAATCATAGTCTTAACGGGTGTGTTGTCTTTCAACGCTTCTTGCTCAAGGTCGAGAATATCAACGCCTTGTTCAGTCAGTTGACGCAACCACTCTCTTACCAAGCCTGCGCGGCCTTTGGGTGAGTGACGTCGGTCAGCCGTAACTTTCATTGAAGGACACATTGGCGAGCTAGTATCGTAGTTGAAACACAAGCCGTTACCGTTACATTCCATTGCTTGCTTGAAGCTGTCACGAACTTGTACGTCGATCTGACGGTCGTAGAAACCACGCTTGGTATCGGTGACTTTCACCAATTCAGCGTCACTTTCTAAAGGCGTACAGATCTTGCCTGGGTTCATCTTGTTGTGCGGGTCGAATGCTGCTTTAATACGTCTTAATTCGGTAAACAGCTCTTCACCAAAGAAGTCTGGGCCATACTCAGAACGGAAACCTTTACCGTGCTCGCCCCACATTAAACCGCCGTATTTCGCCACCAGCTTAACCACTTCATCAGAGACTTCATGCATCAATGCTTCTTGCATCGGGTCACACAGATCCAATGCTGGACGAACGTGTAATACGCCCGCGTCAACGTGACCAAACATGCCGTAATTCAACTCTTTTGAATCGAGTAACACTCTAAATTCAGAGATGAAATCCGCGAGGTTTTCTGGTGGTACACAAGTATCTTCAGCAAAAGCGACTGGCTTAGCTCGGCCTTTCGCCGCACCTAACAGACCCACTGCTTTCTTACGCATGTTGTAGATTCGGCCAATGCTCGCCAAATCGCTACAAACTTGAAAACCAATCACGCCGGCTTCTTCGCTTTCAACCATGGTTTCAAGGCGTGCAGTCAGCGCTTGAACTTGCTGTTCAACTTCCGCTTCATCTTGGCCTGCAAACTCAACCATGTTGATGCCAAGCATCTCTTTGTTCGGAACATCAGTCAGCAAATCGCTCACGGTGTGCCAAACGATGTCTTGCTTCGCTAGGTTCAATACTCTTGAATCTACCGTTTCAACAGACAGTGCTTTCGCTTCCACCATGAACGGCGCATTACGCAGCGCAGAATCAAACGTGTTGTATTTCACGTTAACCAGTGTGCGCGCTTTTGGAATCTTGGTTAGGTTTAACTTTGCTTCCGTGATGAATGCTAAAGAACCTTCAGCGCCACATAGAACGCGAGTTAGGTCAAAGCTGTCATCTTGTTCGTTGATTGCATTCTTTAGGTCATAGCCTGTTAAGAAGCGATTCAGCGGAGGGAATTTATCTAAGATTTGAGCGCGTTTGTCTCGACAAACCGCCTCTGTCACCGCAAGTGCATGGTGAGCGAATTCACCCTCTACAGGTAAGCCGTGTGATAAATCAGATTCTAGACATGAACCATCTGCGAACACCGCTTGCAGCGACAATACATGGTCAGACGTTTTGCCGTACTTCAATGACCCTTGGCCCGAAGCATCGGTATTGATCATGCCACCCAAGGTTGCTCGGTTACTGGTTGATAGATCAGGAGAGAAAAAGTAACCATAAGGGCGAACAGCGTCGTTCAATTGATCTTTAACGACACCAGACTGAACTCTTACCCAGCCCTCTTTCTCGTTAATCTCAAGAACCTTATTCATGTATCGCGACAGGTCAACCACGACACCTTTTGTTAAAGATTGTCCGTTGGTTCCGGTACCGCCGCCACGAGGGGAAAAAGTCACGCGTTCGTAAGCGGATTTAGAAACCACTTTACCGATAAGCACAACGTCTTGCGTTGTTTTAGGAAGGATGACCGCCTGCGGCAATTGCTGATAGACACTATTATCAGTCGCCACAGCCAAACGGCTAGAATATTGAGATTCAATGTCGCCAGTAAAGCCCGCTGTTTTTAGTTCATCTAAAAAGCGTACGACAACTGGATCGACATCAGCATTGAGTTGAAGTCTTGGTAACATTTGCTTCCTGCCCCTACTTCGCTGATCCTATCAGCATTGGGTTATCTGAGATTTTTAATAATTTTCTTTGAATTTCGTCACTTTACTACTATTAAGATCATATAAAAAGGTGATCAAATCAGAATCTCAGTGCAAGAATGGAGAAATAGTCACTTTCGTCTTAATTCAGTAACAATATACTGAATAACATTTTGTTTAAGACATCTCCACGAGCACATCACAATGAAAAAAAACAAAAGAGTCACAACTGAAGATATCCTTCTTAAACTATGCCAATCAGTCTCAAGCGTACTGACTTCAGCGACGGCTTCTCAGGTGTCCTATTCAGCCATGGTTCAAAAGATCAACAAGACAAGCCTAAAGCCAGATTTTGGTTGCTTCGTTCTGTTTGACGGCGGCTTTTCTGGTCTCGTTGTTATTAATTTTACGTCCAAAGCAGCGCTAGAGATCTACACCAATTACATGCGCAATATGGGCATGCCTGAAAACGAGCTTGCTGTGCTTCATACTTCAGACGAAGTGGGTGATGTATTGGGTGAGTTGATGAACCAATTAGTTGGCGATTTCACCAATAAAATCCGCAAAGAGCTGCAAACCAACATCACACAAAACCAACCGAAAATGCTGGCTCTGAACAAGCAAGTTAACCTTTCTGTTGATACCAATCTCGACCGTCCACAAGCTCGTCGTGTGACCTTCTCTACCGCTAATAACAACATCTTCTACCTTGAGCTTGCGATGGATAAGACTGAGTTCATTCAATTAGAAGAATTTGAAATCGCAGAAGACGAATGTCCAGATAGCATTCTTGAGGCGACTCAGAAAAAAATGCAAGAAGCGAACAAGCCAGCTCAAAGCTCTGGCAATGATTCTGCGGCAGATCTACTCGATGAACTGGGTATCTAGTTTACGAATGCTCTAGACATATTGAAAAAACGTGTCACTAACGCCATCAATACGCTTGATGGCGTTTTTGTTTTTACCGCCAACTGGGCTCATGCAGTTCAATGTTCACCGCCTTCCTTGTTCATCAAACCAGTTTTGCCTTTCTGTTACCCGCGAAAACATGTAAAATGTTGGACTTTTAAAAATTTGCGGTACTGATTAAATTGTCGATGGATAAGAAAAAAGCCCTAAAGAAAATTGCCAAGTGTCTTGAGCTTGGAAATTCTGCGAACGTCAATGAAGCTGCCAATGCGATAAAAATGGCGCATAACTTGATGCTGAAATATGGTCTCGAAAAAGACGATATTGAATTTATCAAGATGGGGAAAACTCAGTCCAGTCACCTGTTACCTGCAAATATCAGTTCTACACTGCTGCGTGTTATTCGCGGTATCAACACCAAATTTGGCGTAGAAGCCGTATTGCTGAATCATAAAGGCCTCAAGCGTGTTGAGTTCATTGGTGAAGCCGACCGCGCGATCTTCGCAGCCTTCGCTTTCGATATCATTTATCGTGAACTGAATGAACACACCGGCCAGTTCAGAAATAGCTTTGCTGGCTCTGGCACAGGGTCATTAGAAGTGACTCGCCGCGTAAACTCGTTTGTTTCAGGCTGGGTTGAAGGTGCGCTTGAAAAGCTACCAACCATTACCCCAGACGACGAATCAAACAACAAGATCAATAACTACATTGATAAAGAATTCAAAAATATCGACCGTGAAACGTTCAAGCAGCAACTGAGAGAAGCGATGAAAAACCTCACCGCCGATTATGAAGTTGGTTTGAAGAAAGGTCGTAAATTGTCTGTTAATCGACCAGTTGGCGGTACCCAGGCAGCTAAAAAGATAACTAAATCATAGAGCCACTTTACATTGCTTCGACGTATTGATAAAAACCATCAATAAGATTTACAGGACTATGTTTGTCACTCGGATTCATTCGTTTGACAGAAGTACATGATGGAGAAATACGTTAAAAAAATCACACTAGCCCTAGCGCTTACTATCGCTTTAACGGGTTGTCAGGCAACTCAACGCCAAAACGCGACAACTGGCGAATCTGAGGCTAACTCTGCAACTCAAGGCGCTCTAATTGGTGCACTCGCTGGTGCCGTTGCTGGTGCTGCAACTGGTGACTCTAAAGACCGTGGTAAACGTGCACTTATTGGTGCTGCCGGTGGCGCCGCTGTTGGTGGTGGTATTGGTTACTACTTTGACCGACAAGAAGCTGCCCTTCGTGAAGAGCTAATGAATTCAGGCGTTCAAGTTGAACGTGTCGGTGAGAACCAACTTCTACTTCGCCTAGAAAACGGCATCGGTTTTGATTCTGGCTCTTACGCTTTGGAATCAAGCATTCACAATACCCTTCGCGGCGTTGCTCGCATCCTAGTTGAATACCCAGACACTAGCCTAGTGATTGAAGGTCACACTGACAGCGAATCGACGAACCAAATCCTTTCTGAGCGTCGAGCTGAATCTGTTCGTGCATTCTTGATCTCTCAAGACGTTGCTGCAGGTCGTGCTATTGCTCGTGGTAACGGTGAGCGCTACCCTCTATGTGACAATAACACCTCTCAAGGTCGTGCTTGTAACCGTCGCGTAGAAATTCAAATCTTGCCGCTTAAGTAGCACGATTAAAGCCCAGTCCATCTTTATCTATTGAATTAACCTCTATATAGTTGTTTATCAGTTATGTTACTCATTTAACGTGATAATAATAATCAACGACCATAAAGCGTATTCATACTGACATATCGATTCTGGGCTTTTTTACGAGACTTATCTTTTGCTGATCCTATCCAACATTCTGTCATCATCATTTCTTAGAACACTATTTCTAGCCCTCATCTTTTCCACGATTCAACTGTCCACCACACATTTCGTGCACGCAGCAAGCAGTGATGAATTTTCACTAGAATCACAACCTCAAGATCCAGTTTCTCAATACCAATTGGCTCAAGCTTATGAATCGGGTGTCGACGTTCCTGTTAGCACCAGTGATGCATTGTATTGGTACACGCAGTCAGCAGAAAACGGCAACCCAAACGCGCAATTTAGACTGGGTGAATGGTACTTGGCAGGTACAGGTGTTGAACAAAGTAACAAGCTTGCTTTGGAATGGTTTATTAAAGCGGCGTTGCAAGGTAACCAGCGCGCACCTATCGAGGTAGCAAAACTCTACGAATCCTCGCTAGAACAAGACCTCCTTCAACCATTAGATAAAGCGCAGCTATGGTATGAAGCAGCCTTAAAAGATAATCCACAAGCAGAAGAGGGCTACAACCGCATTTTGGAAGCACAATTCAACCAGCAACGTGCAAAACAGATCTCTTCAATAGAACAGCTCGATGACAGCATCGACTCTGAAATAGACACCAGTCAGGGGGTATCTAAGCACGTTCAATCTAACCAAGCATCACGCTCTAACCTCTCCAGTTCTAACCTAACTAGCTCTGACTATATGATTGGTGCTGCGTTGGCCGTGTTGATTTCAATCATCAGCATTATTGCGACGCTCGTTATCTCAAGAAAAAGACAAGCTCTAAAGTCGGGTGATTCGCGACAGCAACAACAATCACTTGAAGCGCAGCTTAGCTCGAAGGACCTTACGATTAAGCAGCAAAAACGCCAGCTGAACACTATGTTCCACGAATTGAAGAAGCAGAAAAACAGCAAAGGTCTGAGTAATTTGCAGGTGGCCTGCGCGCTATTTGGCTACACACCTAGCTCAATCCCCGACCAGAAAAGCATCAAGATCCGATACAAACAGCTATCAAAGATCTACCATCCAGATGGTCACGGATGTGACGAAGAAATGAAACGTTTGAACAATGCGCTAAAAACCATTTTACAAAATGTTACAAAACCGTAAACAAACACACATCTTCATTTTCCTAGATCTCAAAGATATCGATTTTATTGGTGTTGCAATCGATCCCCCTCTCAAAAACGGGTAACAAACTATTAACTAATGGGTCTTACTTGTGTCATAATTTGCGCCGAAAATACACCTGACTTAAACAGGTGAGGAGAGAATATGTTCACAATAGAAGGCGTTTGTGATTGGTGCAAAAAGCCAAGCCTAGTTAAAAAGCACGACTACCTAGATGGTAAGTGTCATCATGCATGTAACGAGTGCAATGATATTGCAACCATTGATGTTCGCCAGTTCAATATTGGTGAAATGGAAATGAGAGCAAAACTCTCCCAAGCGACATTGAGATAAGCAACACCGTGAAATATAAGAAAGCGCCTAAGGCGCTTTTTTTGTGCCTGTGGTTTTAGATCTTCTTTCTTCTTTCTTCTTTGTTCTCTCTTCTATACAGGTATATACAGTACTTTTCTGCAAAAACCAGTGTATACACCTGTATAAAGCTCACATTTATTCAACTTATGATACAAAACAGCAGATTCATTCAAATTTAATTTATCGAATACTTTCAATGATTTAATCATTTACCATCCATAACCTCAGACGAAATCGTCCAATAATCCCGCAAAAAACGCTTGATCTTATAAGCAACTAAAACTACTGTATACACATACAGCATGTATATAAGGACAGCAAAATGATTCAAGCACACGTTAAAGCACAACACTCTAGCCCGCTAGTTCACTGCGCATTTACATCAGTTTCTCGTAAAAGCAAAAATTCAAACGAGGAAGCGTTGTTTGCAAGAATGGCGTTGCTGTCCAATCAACATCAGTGGTTACTGTTTACGGCTCAAACACCAAGACCATCGGCTAAGCAGCTTAAGCAACATAATGTTTGCTGCGACCGCGTTATTCATATGAAAGCCTCTCATCAAATGACTGAGGTAGAGACTGTCGAGAAAGCAATCCGCTCTAAGAATGCGAGCGCGATTGTTGCAAGTGCATCGATTGATCAGTTCAGCCAACAGTACCTAAGAACATTAGGGTTACGCTTTCAATGTGAAGTCTTCTTTATGGATGCAAATTCAGAGCGTATTCACTAAGCCACCTTGCTTAATAACATGTTGGCTTAATAACATTTTGGCTCAAAAACATGGTCCACAAACATAGCTTAATCTTTTAGCTAACAAACTTAATTTAACTTAAGAAACAATTCGCCAAAACACAGTCCAAACATACTGCCTTCCCCTGCCCTACAATTCGCCCATTTTTTAGCGGATTGTTAGGCGGGGGTTTTTATTTAAACAACAGATTTAGCAATCGTTTGCTTTTTCTCTGGAAGCAAATAGTAGATTGGGTATAATGCCCGTCTAATCATGTGCACACCGCACTTCTCTGTATGACGTTTGATAAAAGATAGGAATGTCTAAATGAGCCTTGCTGATCAAGTTCTTGCCGTAAATGATGACCTACCAATCCGTACTGATAAACCTGTCCACAGTGGCAAGGTTCGTTCGGTCTACTGGTTAACTGAAGAAGATAGCCAACGACTAATTAAAGAGAAAGGCTACGATGTAGCACCAGATGCGCCTTTAGCAATCATGGTGATCAGTGACCGTATCTCTGCATTTGATTGTATCTGGCGTGGTGAAGGGAATCTTAAAGGTGTTCCAGGTAAGGGAGCGGCTCTGAATGCTATCTCTAACCACTGGTTCAAATTGTTTAAAGACAACGGACTTGCTGACAGTCATATTCTTGATATCCCTCACCCGTTCGTATGGATTGTACAAAAAGCTCGCCCAGTCATGATCGAAGCGATTTGTCGTCAATACATCACTGGTTCAATGTGGCGTGCATACGCAAACGGCGAACGTGAATTCTGTGGTATCGAGATGCCTGAAGGCCTTGAGAAAGACAAGAAGTTGCCTGAGCCACTGATCACGCCTTCAACAAAAGGGATTCTGAAAGGTATTCCTGGCGTTCCAGAAGCTGACGATGTGAACATCACACGCAACAACATCGAAGATAACTTCGCAGCATTCAACTTTACTCAAGCAAGCGACATCGCGCATTACGAAAAACTTCTTAAAGAAGGCTTCAACGTAATCAGCCAAGCGCTAGCAAAAGTAGACCAAACCTTTGTTGATACCAAATTTGAGTTTGGCTACGTCAACGATGCTCAAGGCAAAGAAAAGCTTATCTACATGGACGAAGTCGGTACTCCAGATTCATCTCGCATTTGGGATACTCAGGAATATAACAACGGCAACATCGTTGAGAATTCAAAAGAAGGCTTCCGTCAGTTCTTGCTTAACTACTTCCCTGATGCCGACATTCTTTTGAATAAAGAGCGTATGCCAGAACGTGAAGCATTGGCTCGTGACAATGAACTTCCACTGGATTCTCTAATGTCTCTGTCTCGCACTTACCTTGATATCGCAGCGAAAATCACAGGTGCGGAGATCGTACTGAGCGAAAATCCTAAGCAAGAGATCATCGATGTACTGCGCGCTGACTATGGTCTAATCGACTAGTCGCTTAATTGCTAATTGCTTAATTGCTAATTGCTTAATTGCTTAATTGCTAATTGCTTAATCGCTTAATCGCTTAATCTCAAAATAAAAAGCTCGAAAGCTAATAAGCTCGTAGACTCAAGTTTTAGATACTAAAAGGGCCTCAATATTTGAGGCCCTTTTTACGTGTACGTTTTTACTATTCCTCGAGAGAGATTATAGGCGAGCTGAAGTTACAGCTTAATCGTGAACTCTTCTCCAGAATTACCCGCAATCACTAAATGACTGCGCGATTCAATATACTCGATCTGCTCTTCTTCAAGTGAATATGGCATCACCACTTTGAGCTCATTGATCCCTTCCAGCTTAGCGAGCTTGAGTAAGGTAACAATGTTCGACTCATCACTTTTACGCGTCGACATTGATTTCAATGCCATCTGCCATAAACGATCCTCTGGGGTGCCCAACTCTTTAATGCTATCTCGCCAGACGGTACTGAACACTGGCGCAATTGTGGTGAGTGCTTCCAGAAAAGTCCATTTTTTACTGCATGAGGCGCCAAGAAATGTTGTGTAATCGAACTCTACACGCGTCTCTTCCTGTTTATCCATGATGTCCCCCGACACTTTGGCAACACAATATACTCAATATCTATCAACTCTTTCTTTATAGCAATAGGATATAGAAGAATAGTCTTTTATGACCTTTTGATTGGTTAAAAAGGAATATAAAAATCAAACTTGTAACAAAATAAGCACTGAAAAATCATATATGCATCTATTTGATTAATATTTTAGAGATAAAACTTATCCATCTATTTGATATCAATTATTCGACTCGCTTTTTTGAACTGAATACGCCAACCAGACCATGTCGGTAGCTCCCAACGTTTTGGCGATAACTTTCGGCTACCCGACTGATAATGGACGTAAATCAGCTTTCTTGCGGGCAAGTATTCAACATCGAGTTGCAAGTCGGCAAGGCTCAATACAAACGGGTATTTTTCCGAAAATTCTGAGTAGAGCCAAGTTGGAATGCCATCGAACGGTATGTCTGCATGATCGAACATTTCCAATTCGCTGACATCAGTAACACCTAGTACTTCAAGCTGCTCTATAAACCATAGCTCAAAGTTAATGTTCTCAATTTCTGGTGTGTATTTAGTTTGTTCATCGAGACCAAGTTTCACATACAACTGCCAGTGTTTGATTTCTTGAGTGCGAGCCTTTGCAAAACCGGGAAGCTGCTCTCCATTTAACACAAGGTCGACGATAGGTTTTAACGATAGTTGCCCTTCAGCGGCGACGAGTTTGGTTGTAATCGTGCGGCCTGCGTACACCAATGCCATCTCGGTAAAAACACCATCATCATTCACAACGGTTTCGCCTTGCTCCCACTCTCCTAGTTCAGCATCAATGAGAAGCTCAAGAGGAATGGGTGTCGTGACCGTCGCTAAGGTCAGTGTTTGCTTAACGCCTCTTCCCGGCAAGCTGTGAGTATCCAACACCAACATCGCTTGTGCATTATCAGGGAAACGGTTCTGACGACCGAGCACCACTTCTAAAACACCATTGGCAAAGGCTTCTTTCCTTTTCAGTCGGCGCACAAACACCAGTTCAGGATGCAGATTCACAATGGTCTTGAGCAATTCAATGCGTTGGAAACGTGACGCGACTTCTAGCTGAGGAAGTTCAAATACCTCCCGCATTTGCTTCGCCAATCCTTGAGCTTCATTCAGAGCCTGTTGGTCGATGTCTAAATGCGGATATTCTCGACCGCGCACAATCTGAATCAACAGGCTTAAATCACACCCTTCCTTCTCTTGTTGCGCGAGCGCTTCAAGATGTTCTGCATTGTTTGGTAACTGATACAAGCGAGCAGGAACGGACAGCGCCGCAGTGAGATCAACCATCGCCTCTTTTAATGCTTTGGTTTTGATTCGAGTAACGATATCGGCATACAAAGCATCAATCGGCAACGGATACAGCTTTTTACCATGCTCGGTAACTTGATGGTCGGCGTTAATCGCTTCCATCGTCAGCAAGGTTTGAGTTGCACTGTTGAGTGATTTCTCTGGAATAGGGTCAAGGAAGGACAAGCTCTCAAGCGGAGATCCACAACATGCTGCGGCCAACATAGGTTCAGTCAGCTCTTCACGCTGCAATTCAGGCGGTGTGACTAACTCTAACGCCGCATGTTCACCATATAGACGCACGCAAACGCCATCCATTACCCTACCCGCGCGGCCAGCTCGCTGTTTGGCACTCGCTCGTGATATGGATTTAAGCATCAGTGTGGTTCTGCCATTACGCTGAACGGTGCGTCTCTCTAATCCTGAATCTATCACCACGCCAATGTCAGGAATGGTTAATGAGGTTTCTGCAACGTTGGTCGCAAGGATGACCTTTTTCAGGCCATTACCTTCAGTATTGATATTACGACCCGATAAGGCTGAATCTCGCTCTTTATCACTGACCGACGCATGCAATTTAACGACTTGGATATCTGGATTTTTCGCCAAGGCTTGTTCGCATTGCACGATCTCTTTTTTACCCGGCAGAAAAACCAACATATCGCCAGAAGAAGCGATCAGCTGATGATTCACTTCTTCCGCGATACGCTGCTCTAGATGTCGGATATCAGGCAGTGTTCTGGATTCATTCGCTCTGTGCTCAATCTCAACTTGATAGGTTCGCCCTTCACAGCTTATGCGATTCGCATCCAAATAATGAGCAAGGCGTTCACCCTCAATGGTTGCTGAAGTGATCACCAAACGATGACTCGCTTTTTGTTTCAGAATCGCCACCAGCAGATCAATGTCCCAGCGCCTCTCGTGAAACTCATCCACCACGATCACATCAAAACTAGCTAATCCATCTTCTGATAACCAACGCAGCGCGATACCGGGCGTCACAAAAACAACGTTAGTTTGCTCGTTGTATTCCGACTCAAGCTTAATCGCATAGCCCACTTTGCTACCCAACTTCTCGCCTGATCGCTGCGCGAGATATTTAGCCAGTGATGTACACGCGATGCGTCTTGGCTCCACCACTAACACTCGTCCATGTTGAGAGGCCCAAAGTGGCAGGCGCGTTGATTTACCTGATCCGGTTTCCGCCTCTACGACAAGGTGAGAATTAGCGATTTGTTCGTGGAATACGTTTTGATAAGCATCGATGGGAAGTAATGACATAAAATGGCGAGTAGCGAAAAGTGTGAGCAAAGTATAACGAATTATCGTGTTGAAATTCGATAAGTGTGGGACAGAGGTAAGAATATCATTTTGTTTGCTCAGATCGCGGAGAAACTATTTACAATTGAATAACTAAACCGTTATCATTTTTTAGTTACCCTTTCTCCCATATTAGGCATCCAATGAACAACGATAAACGCCCTCTATATATCCCTTATGCTGGTCCTGCTCTACTAAGTACACCTCTTCTAAACAAAGGCAGCGCATTCTCTGCTGAAGAGCGCAGTTCTTTCAACCTTGAAGGTTTGTTACCGGAAACAACCGAAACAATCCAAGAGCAAGTAGGACGTGCATACAAACAATATTGTAACTTCGAAAGTGATATGGATAAGCATATCTACCTTCGTAACATCCAAGACACTAATGAAACGCTTTTTTATCGTTTAGTTCAAAACCACATCTCTGAAATGATGCCTATCATTTACACGCCAACGGTTGGCGCAGCATGTGAGAACTTCTCAAATATTTACCGTCGTGGCCGTGGTCTGTTTATCTCATACCCGAACCGCGATCGTATCGATGACCTACTGAATAATGCGACAAACCACAACGTTAAAGTTATCGTGGTTACGGATGGTGAGCGTATTCTTGGTTTGGGAGACCAAGGCATCGGTGGTATGGGTATTCCAATTGGTAAGCTAGCACTTTATACAGCTTGTGGCGGTATCAGCCCAGCTTACATGCTACCAATCGTGCTCGATGTGGGTACTAACAACCCTCAACGTCTTGCTGACCCAATGTACATGGGCTGGCGTCATCCTCGTATTACGGGTGCTGACTACGATGCATTCGTTGAAGAGTTCATCCAAGCGGTTCAACGCCGTTGGCCTGATGCATTAGTTCAGTTCGAAGATTTCGCACAAAAGAACGCAATGCCACTGCTTGAGCGCTACAAAGATCGCATCTGTTGTTTCAACGATGATATCCAAGGCACAGCAGCCGTAACGGTTGGTTCTCTACTTGCAGCATGTAAAGCAGCAAACAGCAAACTTTCAGATCAACGCATCACCTTCTTAGGTGCGGGTTCTGCAGGTTGTGGTATTGCTGAAGCTATCATTGCCCAAATGGTGTCTGAAGGTATCAGCGATGCACAAGCTCGCTCTCAAGTTTACATGGTTGACCGTTGGGGTCTGCTACAAGAAGGCATGCAGAACTTGCTTGATTTCCAACAGCGCCTAGTTCAAACCAACGCAAATACTAAAGACTGGGAAAGCGATGGCACTGGCTTCTCACTACTAGACGTTGTTCGTCACGCGAAACCAACCGTATTGGTTGGTGTATCTGGGGCGCCGGGTCTATTCAGCAAAGAAGTCATCAAAGAGATGAACCTACACTGTGAACGCCCTATCGTGTTCCCACTGTCGAACCCAACAAGCCGTGTTGAAGCGACGCCAAACGACATTATTCGTTGGACTGATGGCCAAGCACTTGTTGCGACAGGTAGCCCATTTGAGCCAGTCGTTCACAACGGCACAACTTACCCAATCGCTCAGTGTAACAACAGCTACATCTTCCCAGGTATTGGCCTTGGTGTATTGGCTGTGAATGCTTCACGCATCACTGACGAAATGCTAATGGAATCAAGCCGTGCACTTGCTACGTGTTCTCCACTAGCAATCAATGGCACAGGTGCCCTACTTCCACCATTGGAAGAGATCCACACGGTATCTAAGAAAATTGCTCTTGCGGTAGGTAAAAAGGCGATTGAACAGGGCGTTGCTCTAGAGATCACTGAAGAAGCACTGCAACAAGCGATTGACCAGCACTTCTGGCAGCCAGTTTACCGTCGCTACAAGCGCACGGCATTCTAATAAAGCGTACTGCGCTTGGAATAAAGAGCGTTAACGACTCTTATATGAGCCTCTGCAATTGCAGGGGCTTTTTTCTTTAAACTGTCTTGTCTTTTTAACTGATTTTTCTCATTTTTATTTGGTATTATCGAGCACTCAAAAATTAATGCTCAGTGAAAGGACCATACCGAGAGTGAAATTTGATTCTCACATTATCCGTAGCTACATAAAAAAAGCTTACAAAAAACTGCAAGGTTTTCTGTTTGGCGCTTTCCTCGTGTTCTTAGTAGGCAGCGCTGCGGTTATTGCGATCGATTATTGGGTTTCATGGCAAGCGGAAGATCGCATCATCTACGATATAGATGAAGTGCCCGAGCTTGAGGTCGCCGTTGTGCTTGGCACGAGCAAATATTTGGGTCGAACACTCAACGACTATTATAAGCACCGAATCGAAGCCGCGATTGAGCTGTTCGACCGTGAAAAAGTCGACCAGTTTCTGTTAAGTGGTGATAACGCTCATCGCTCTTACAATGAGCCGTGGACGATGAAACGCGACTTGCTGAAAGCGGGTGTACCCGATGAACGCATTAACCTCGATTACGCAGGCTTTAGAACCTTAGACTCGATTGTTCGCGCTAAAAAGATCTTCGACACCGACAACTTCCTGATCATTACTCAGAAATTCCACTGTGAAAGAGCACTATTTATCGCTAATTCTTACGATATTCATGCACAATGTTTAGCGGTTTCAGGCCCTACTCATCATTCAGGCACCTCTATCCGTTTGCGTGAAGTTTTTGCGCGTACCAAAGCCTTCTTAGATTTGTATATTATGGGGACAACGCCAAAGTTCCTTGGACCTAAAGAGCCCATTCAATCGAGTCCAAAACCGGAATCATTTCCGATTCCAAACCCTATGACTGACCCCTCTGTAAACCCTGTTGTAGATCCTACAACAAACCCTATTGCAGACCCAGCAGAGACAGATGTGTAGAAAACTACACATTTTGAATTTGTTGCCTCACATTTCCCCACTGTTACACAAAAACACACCAACACGCCTTTATTAACTTAAGTAACATTCTCCCAACAAAGTCTGACCCTACATCAAGCTATATACCTCGAAAATAATAAGCACGACTCAATGAAGTCGTGCACCAATAAAACGAGGATAACAAAAGGAGCGTCTTATGACGGCACTTGTTACTACACTGAAACACTGGTTGTTCACCCGCAACAGCATGATATTAATTGGTAATTTCACGCTATTCGCACTCTTGCTCAACACCCTTCCTTTCGAATCACAAGTCAATACTGGTTTGAGTATTCTCGTGTTCGTTGCCATTCTATGGTTAACAGAAGCTATTCACGTCAGCATCACCGCTTTGCTCGTTCCCCTATTGGCTGTCTTGTTTGGTGTATTCAACACGCCCGCAGCGCTGGCTAACTTTTCAAACCCAATCATCTTCTTATTCATGGGTGGCTTCGCATTGGCAGCCGCACTGAACAAGCAAGAGCTAGATAAAGCGATAGCTGACAAAGTACTGCTGATAGCAAAAGGCAGAATGTCGGTGGCGGTGTTCATGTTGTTCGGTGTGAGTGCAGGTCTATCAATGTGGATCTCAAACACAGCTACCACAGCAATGATGCTTCCCCTTGTTCTTGGCATCATGAACAAGGTTGACCAAAGTGAAGACCGCAACACCTACGTGTTCGTGCTACTGGGTATTGCTTACTGTGCTTCAATCGGTGGCATCGCAACCTTAGTTGGTAGCCCACCAAACGCAATTGCGGCGGCAGAAGTTGGCTTAAGCTTCACAGAGTGGATGGCACTTGGCCTACCTATCTCAATGATCTTACTTCCAATCGCGATGATTATTCTTTACGTGATGACTAAGCCGAAGCTTGACCACAAATTCGAGCTAGACCATGCCCCAGTTGAGTGGACAAACAGCAAGAAAATCACACTGTCTATCTTCCTTCTAACCGTAACGCTTTGGATATTCGGTAAACCAATCAACGCAATGATTGGCGGATTCTCTAAATTTGATAGCTTAGTAGCGATTGGCGCAATTGTACTGCTTGGCGCTTCTAGAGCGGTGGAATGGAAAGACGTTGAGAAGACAACGGACTGGGGTGTGCTTATCCTATTCGGTGGTGGTATCTGCTTAAGTAACATTCTAAAAGCGACAGGAACCAGCGTATTCTTAGCACACTCACTAAGCGGATTTTTAGAAACAGCTGGCGTACTGCTTACGATTCTAGCCGTGGTAGCGTTCGTGGTATTCCTAACGGAATTTGCGAGTAACACAGCGAGTGCAGCACTTCTGGTGCCAGTATTCGCAACCATCGCTGAAGCACTTGGTATGTCGCCAGTTATTTTGTCTGCACTGATCGCTGTTGCTGCGTCTTGTGCCTTCATGCTTCCTGTTGCAACACCACCAAACGCAATCGTGTTTGGCTCGGGTCACATCAAGCAGAAAGAGATGATGCGAATCGGTATGGTGTTGAACCTAGTTTGTATCCTAGTTCTGACTCTGTTCGCTTGGATCTTCTGGTAAACACTAACGTTCTATAAGCGCATGCTTACAGGAATGCTCCCCTAAACTGGTTGAACTTCCCCCGGTTTAACCAAGACAAAAATGCCCGTTCAGCGTAAGCAAGCACTGAACGGGCATATAAAAACAAGAAACGCTTTCCCTTTTGGTGGCCCCGCGCCACCTTTTTTGTTTTGGCTTTTGGGAGAAGAACCATAAAAACGCCACACGTCACCTATGCACGTGTGGCTTATAAACTCATCAAAACAATTTTCAGATTAGTGACTCAAGATCACCTGGTTTCGACCTGAATGCTTTGCTTGATATAAAGCTTCATCAGCGCGAGCAATGGTCTCTGTCACTCGCTCTTGCTTCATCTCGGCAACACCGATACTGCATGTCAGCGGATCGCCATGAACCCAAAGGTGCTGGCTAACCAATAATCGAATGCGTTCAGCTTTTATCTGCGCCTCTCCGGCTTCGGTCTCAGGGCAAAAAACAATGAACTCTTCACCACCCCATCTCACCAACTTGTCGGTAGCGCTGATCGAACTGCCCACCACCATGCTGAACTCGCGTAAAATATGGTCACCCATTTGATGTCCGTACTTGTCATTTACACTCTTGAAGTAGTCGATATCGAGATACAACATACCCAGCTTGCCATGTCCTTGCTTCACATGTTGTGACTGCATTTTCAACCAATCACGAATCGCGTGGCGGTTTAGTATTCCGGTTAACTCATCACGATGGGCCATCTCTGAAAATTCAAAATTCTGTTCTCTCAGTGCGCGATTGACGTTCTTTAAGTGGTGATGTCTTTTCTCTGCGATCACCATGCGTTTTCTTGAACGGTTTAACTCTGACAGCAAGAATACGGTGCCCGTCCCCACCCACACAAACAGTAGGATCATGAACAAGCTTTCTGCGGTGATATACGAACCTTCGAACTCAATACTGCGGATGACGATTCTGTGGTGACCGAGTTTCGCTCCAGACGCAGTAGCAAACTCAACCATATTCACATTCGAAAATTCAGGGGCCGAATGCTCTAACGCAATGTCGTTGTCAGCCAGCCACCATGTCATCACTTGCAGATTTTTGATCGGGATTTCAATCACACCACCATCGATTCCTGGAGAAAACTCCATCCCATTGTACTTGTGCGTGTACTCGTCATCAGGAACTGAATAAGCAGGGTTGTAGTTACGTAGATAGGTTCTCAAACGGCCACTAGAGTCAGCCTCCGCATGGTAATCAATGTTCACTCTAAAGGTGTGGTACTGAGAAAGGTCAAGGCCCGAGGTGATGTCAGGGTTGATACGAATCGACAGCCCACAGTAAGGCCACGGATACTCAGATTCTTTAAGTTCACAATCGAGAGTGTACTGTCCATTTTCATAGGATAACTGGGACGTACTGACTCCCCTATCAACTTGATCACTGGTCGCGATAAATTCATATTTATCAGGGGTAATTGCCGTTATCACACGATTTCCGCTCACACGGTAATACTGCACAATGGCAAGCGTTGCGATAACTAGAAAGATAACAATCTTATGGATCCACTTCACGTCTAAGCTTCCTGCTTAATATCCCTATAGTTGGGATTTCACGATAAAAAACAAGTTAGATAAATTAGTGATCTTAATACCAATAATCCACTAAAAAGCGTTATATCACGCCTGAACAAAATGTCATACCATAATTTAAACTGAGTGTTTACCATCAATTATCCATCGCAATAATCGAGCAATATTGCGTATAAAAGCAGACTCTATTTGTTATACTCATCGCAAATCATCGTTGACCGTATCGCCTGTTCACAAGGCGAGCGAGTGGACGAAATAATAATCAAAATACAACGAGTAATGTCATGTCTTTATTAGCAAAAGGAACACTCAAGAAGATGAGTGCTTCCCTTGATGGTGCGGTTACTTACCGTTTACCTGTAGGTGAAGAGTTTGTAGAGCTAAACCCTCTGATTGGTAAAACCATCAACCTTACCCATACCGGCAATATTTTTTGTTGTTCGTGTGGTAAGAAAACCAAGAAAAGCTACTCTCAAGGCCACTGCTTTGTGTGCATGAAAAAGCTAGCAAGCTGCGACATGTGCATCATGAAACCAGAGACTTGTCACTACGATGAAGGCACATGTCGTGAGCCTCAATGGGGTGAAGAGAACTGCATGGTTGATCACTTCGTTTACCTATCAAACACATCAAGCCTAAAGGTGGGTATCACTCGTCATACTCAAATCCCTACCCGTTGGATTGACCAAGGCGCGACTCAAGGTTTGCCTATCTTGAAGGTAAAAACACGTCAGATCTCTGGCCTGATCGAAGTTGAGTTAGCGAAGCACATTGCTGACAAAACCAACTGGCGCACGCTGCTAAAAGGCGATGGCGACGATATGGAGTTGGTAGAAAAAGCCAAAGAACTATTGCCATTGGTTGAAGATAAGATCCAAGAGATCAGAGCGAAGTTTGGTGACGATGCAATCGAGATTCTGAGCGAAAACATCACTTCATTGAGCTACCCAGTTGAGCAGCACCCAGTGAAGATTGTATCGCACAACTTTGATAAGAATCCTGAAGTGACAGGCGTACTTCAAGGCATTAAAGGCCAATACCTTATCCTAGATACAGGTGTGATTAACATCCGTAAATTTGGTTCTTACGAAGTGGAAGTGTCTGCATAACTTGTAGAACTTAAACGTTTCTTATAGTTAGAAGCGCTTAGTGAATAGCCAAAAAATAAAATGCCCTCAAGTGATGACTTGAGGGCATTTTTCGTTGTCGATCCTATTCGCTTTCGATGACGATTTTAGGCGTTAGAGCGCAACCACATCTCCGTCTACACAATTCTTGCCGTTGGCTTTCGCGCGATAGAGAGATTGATCGGTTAAATTCACGAGTGCATCAATCGTGACACCGTCTTCACAGGCTTGGCTATCACTGATTCCGATACTGACACTCGAATTAAATCGTAACTGTTCATCAATCTTAAATTCGGTTTGATTAAACTGCTCTCGGATCTGATCAGACACTTGACGCGAAATCTGAGGCGACGCATTAGGGATAAATACAATGAACTCTTCACCGCCCCATCGACCTGCGACACCGCCCACAGCCTCAACATTACGCTTAGCAATATCAGCCAATGCGCAAATTACCTCGTCACCCACCATGTGCCCGTAGGTATCATTGATCGATTTGAAGTCATCGATATCAAGCAGCATACACACTAAGTGAGTCTCAGAGACAAGGTGCTCTCTCAGCCACTCATAAATCGCCCTACGGTTAAGCAAATCCGTCATTTCATCGTAATTCGCTTGGTGTACCAACTGCTTTTCCAGCATCACCTTTTGAGTCACATCTTCGAGCACAACCTGAACGGCTGGCTGACCTTTCCAAGTAATCGCATTGTCGTAAATATTGAAGAACCGATGAACGCCGTCAAAGCCAATGTTTTCAACCACGGTACTAGTACCTGACAACTCCCCTGATACGATCGCGTGATAGTGCTTGCTGATGCCATCGGCATTCTGTTTTGGTACCAGTTCAAGGATAGAGTCCAGCTCTAATACTTGCTCGATGGAAGCCGCGCCTTGCATGTTGACCCAAGATTGATTAACCATCAGCGGCTTGAAATCTCGGTGAACCAAGATGCCCTGCCCAGATTGCATGATCATGTCGTGATACATCTTATCTTGCTCAAGCACCGCATTTTGCAGCTGAATCGCTGGGGAAAGATCGATCACCGTGACTTGCAGTGCAGGTCTTCCCTGCCACTCCGTCACATGGTCGATAGAAAACACAGTGAACTCTCTGCCATTACGATCAATATTGGTATAGGTGTGAACCTGAGGGTCGCGTTGACCACTGACCGTTTCAAGGTAATTTTGATAGGCGAGAACATGATAATCTTCTGAGATTAGATCTAGAAAGCTATCGATATTAGAAAGTAGTTCTTCGGGCGATTGGTATCCATAGATGCGAGCATAGTTAGCGTCAACACTCACTACATTCATATCTTGAATAGTTATTACACCGTACGTGGATTCGAAATTTATTGAAGACATTGCCAACTCCGCACTCTAGCTACACTTCATAAACTGGAGCATAACAACACATCCTGCCAACGCTTCCACACAATCTATCACGCGCTAGGGACATTAATATGCCATCTAGTATATCGTACTGTTGCGGCCTTCTCTACAACTCAATTGCTAACACGAGTTAGTAAAAGTAGACAAGCATCTCAATCCCATTATTCGCGTCAAAAAACAGAAATAGATAACCTATACCAATGTAACCATTATCTTTTTCTACTTTTGGCCTTGAACTGATGAAAGAATCCGCTCCCAACCACTTCAAATCCTGTTCGCTATTCTTTTAAACCTGCGCACTATTCTTTAAACCTACGAACTATTCATTCCAATCAGAGAAATATGAGACTAAGAAGTCGATAGCTAACCGTGCTCTCTGTGGAAGAAAACGACGGTTCTGATAAACAATCCAACTGCTTGTGCCCGCTCCCCAATACTCTTCTAACACAGGGACGAGTTTTCCATTGCTAAGACTGCCATTGAAACTGCTTTTAGGAAGATAAACGATGCCAAGCCCCTCTTCGCAAGCTTTCAGTACAGCGCTTGAATTGTTGCTTTTCCAACGGCCATGAACTCTGACTGCGGTTAGCGGATTTCCATCGTTCTCGAACAACCACTGGTCACTGTTGGCGATAATACAGCTGTGCAGCTTGAGTTGTTCTGGATTCGCTGGAGCACCAAACTCAGCAATGTAATCTTTGCTTGCTGCCGCTGCCATCGGGCGATCAACCAGCTTTCTTGCCACCAGCCCTGAATCGTCTAATCGACCATAACGAATGGCAAAGTCGATACCATCTTCGATGAAGTTCACCATCTTAGTATTGAAGTTCATTTCGATAGTCAGATCGGGGTGATCTTTGGCAAATTCCATCAGCGCTGCCGCGACATGGTTCTCTGCAAATGCACCTGCCGCACTCACACGCAGAGTACCGCTAAGCTGAGTTTGTTGAGACGTGACTTGTTCATTGGCCTGTTGTAGCCCAATCACCAAGTCTTTGCACTGTTGGTAATAAGTGTGGCCCGATTCAGTCAGGCTCACCATCCGTGTTGAACGCGCAAGCAGGGCCACTCCCACTCTCTCTTCCAACCTTGAAACCTGCCGACTCACATGGCTGGTACTGCAACCTAGCTGTTTAGCGGCCGCTGAAAAGCCGTGACACTCAGCGACCGCAACAAATTCATTAATCCCTTCAAAGCTATCCATACATAATCTACTCGCATTTTATCTTTGCTATATAGCAACAATGTTTTGCCTGTTTAGCATATTATCACCTAATCGGTTTGGAACTAGTATTAGATACAACAAGACGGCGATAGCTAAGTAACAACACGATACCTAGCACTAAGCGTTAGCACCTAACGAACAACATCAGTGCTTAACGAAAAGCGTCAGCACCTAAATAGAAAAACAGCAGCTCAAAGGGATGAATCATGAAAAAAATACTAATTCCAGTAACGAACCACGCAACACTTGGCGATACAGACCAAGCTAACGGTACTTACGCTCCAGAACTTACCCACGCTCTGAAAGAGATCATGGCTGCTGGATATGAATACGACATCGCTTCTATCAATGGTGGCAAAGCCCCGCTCTACGGAACGGATATTGAGGGAGATACAGTTAACGCTGATATCTTGGCGGATGATGATTTCCAAAACCGCATTAACAACACGATTCCAGTAAGCCAAATCAATGCTGAAAGCTACGACGCTATCTTCTACCCAGGTGGATTCGGTTTGCTTTCAGACTTAGCAACCAATGAACAGTTCGCTAGCATCGCAGCAAAGCATTATGAAGATGGTGGTATTGTCGCAGCAGTATGTCACGGCCCAGCAGCCCTACTTCCTATCGTACTAAGCAACGGTGAGAAGCTACTAAGCTCTAAATCGGTGACTGGCTTTACACGTGAAGAAGAGATCGACTTTGGCACCATCAACGACATTCCATTCCTACTAGAAGAGTCACTTGCTCGTGGCGCAGCACGTTTCAACAAGGTTCAACCTTGGCAAGAGCTTGTGATTGTTGATGAGCGAGTCATTACAGGCCAGAACCCAACCAGCGCACACGCAGTGGGTGTCGCCATTGTTGAGCAGCTTTCTTAGTCGAATCGCTGTCTTGATTAAGTCACTGGCGCTAACTCAATAAGCGCGGTGAAATGAAAAAGAGCATACTTCCTACTCAATATTCATGAGAGAAGTATGCTCTTTTCTAATTCTGTCGCGATTTAGTGCTAATTACTTCTGCTAATGGCTTCGCAAGATCCCTTCAAGCACATTGAACAGCAAGTCGATCTCTTCAATCGAGTTGTAATGCATACAACCAATACGCACCACGCCCTGCTCTTCGATACCCAGCTGCTTCACCAAACCTAGCGCGTAGAAGTGTCCATTCCACACACAGATATTATGCTCGCCCAGCTTCTTAGCGATAAACTCTGGAGAGTGATTATCAAAGGTGATGGCAAATGTTGGCGTTCTTAGATTCGAGTCAAACTCTGTTTTCCCGTAAAGCTTTGCCCCTTCGAGATCAGACAAGCGTTTAAGGAAGTACTCACTAAGCTGGCTTTCATGCTTGTTATAAAGCGCGTAGCTTTGCTCTAAACGAGAACGCAGTGAATCTGTTGGCTCACCAAACTGCGCTAAGTAATCCACCGCCGCAATCACACCCGCTAGGCCTTCGAAACTTTGTGTTCCAGTTTCAAATCGGCCTGGACCAATGTTAGTGGCAGGCTCTACCTTGTAAGGCTTTAACGTATGCAGCCATTGAGGTGCAATGTAAGCAATACCTACATGCGGGCCGAAGAACTTATAAGCCGAACACGCTAAGAAATCGCAATTCAGTTGTTGAACATCGATCAAGTGATGAGGAGCATAATGCACAGCATCCACATAAACCTGCGCACCGTGCTGATGTGCAAGCTCGATAACTTTCGCCATATCGACAATCGAACCTGTGGTGTTCGAAGCAAACGTCACCGCGACAAGCTTGGTTTTCTCGTTCAACAGAGACTCAAAGTGCGCCATGTCTAGGCTGCAATCCGACTCATCTACACGAACTTGACGAACAATAGCGCCCTTGTCGTCTGCGGCTTGCTGCCAGCTTGATACATTCGAGTAATGGTCTAACGCAGTGACAATAACTTCATCGCCCTCTTTCCAATCGCGGCTGATCGCTCGGCTCAGTTGGAAGGTCAGCGAAGTCATGTTCGCACCGAACACAACGTTGCCAGAAGACTCAGCATTGAGTAGCGCTTGTGCTGCTTCTCTCGCTTGCTGCATTAAGCTTGTAGTCTTTTGGCTAGAAAAGTAATGACCGCCTAGGTTTGAATTAAAGTGCCCGAGGTATTCCGTCATGGACGCCAAAACATTTTCAGGAACCTGAGAGCCACCCGGCCCATCAAAAAAGGTCACAGGCTTACCGTTATGGTATTGGCCTAGCGCGCTAAACTGCTGGCGCACATCATTAAGAGTGAAGGACATTGCGCGCATCCTTAGCAGTTAGAACAAACACATCCATATAGCCCATCTCATCGTGGTCTATGGTACGAATCGGCTGTGCGTTGTGCCAAAGCTTGCTGTCGGCCAGCATTGCTACTTCACCGTCTTCAAGCACTTTTCTAAAGAATGGTGCTTCATGTGAATCTTGGTACAGCATGATCTCGCCACCCACAATGTTATGACGGTTAACACCAATTAAAGCGATGTGGTCGAAGCCATCTTGGTGAACACCTTCTGGCGCAACCTGTGTCTCTTCAAAAATGGCAGCGATACGAATTTGGTGGATTTCGATTTCTTGCCCGTCTTCAAGCCCATTGGTTTCAATAAACAGTTCACACATCTCTTGCATGCCTTCGCTGCTTAGGATTGGTGCTTCAATTGGCTCGAATTGGCGAACAACGTCACCTTGAAAGTGATTAATGTCTTCAGACTGAACAAAGTTATGTTTGTCTAGCTCTACGACTTGTCCATTACTGAATTGAACCACTGAGTACCTTCTCAATCGGAACTGGCCATCCGCATGCTCTGTGCTTGGTAGCTTAGAGAATGAAGGTGACAACTCCTTAACCGCGTGGTTACTGAGGTGGGTAATATGTAGGGTATTTTCGTGAGCATGTAACATCATCGACTCCTTAATGATTGTTAATTTACTTTTGATATTTAACGTTTTGTTTACATAAAGGATACTTGAAGATCTTGTCAAATCAACATTAAACAATCATTTATCCCGTCAGATTTAATAATTCAGACACTAAATCCAACCCGAAATCAAAAAGCAGTGTATAACACCAGAATAAAAGATGACCAACTCTTAAAACTAGCACACTCCACTAGCTAGTTATAAATCCCTATAAATTTAAATATAACGATATTATCCACTGGAAAGCTAAGTTTCATATTGTGTCAGCCCTTTAGCGTCAATACGCCAACCTCCTTACATGAGCTCAGGCGTCACGCTCGCCATCATTCATTTCTATGCTTTTGCACAGCGAAATACGACCTACCTATCAATTGCCAAGCTATTGATTATTTACACAACAAACTGAAATTGGTTAATTTATAAGTACGCCAGAAACCAAACGCCTTTGCTTGCGCGTCTGGAACAGGTCGAGTTCGGGGGGAACTCGGCCGCTCTTAAGTAACAATTACTTTCTTTTAAGGTTACGCCTTTCTCAATTCCAATTCAGTTTGTGGTGTGTTCTCCTAGTATCAGTTAAGACTCGTATTTGAGTTAACCTAGAGAGCTTGATAATAAAGTGCTTTAAAAATGTAGATTCCGGCACTGATGTGCTAATTCCTACCCGTTGTTTTTCTAATACACTATCTAGCTACTTCGAGCTTTTTCGTAGCATTTTGAAACGAATGATCAATCAAACAACCATGAGGTTAATGGTAGAATTCTGCCCCTTTTTTGTTTTGGAGATGTTCGTGAAAAAGTTACTTTTGTTATGTATGGTGTCTTTGTCTTTAATGGGGTGTGTGTCATCGCAAGTAGCCATTGTGGATAACACTGCTGTAGGTAACAATAACATTCATGTTGTGATTGAAAGTGACGCGGTTGAGGATCGACTTGGTGTTGGTCCGGTTATCTTGAAGTATTTAGAAGATAAACAAATCTCATCAGAACTTGGTCATGGCGGCAAGCATTTTGCGCAATCAGGCACTGGTAGCGGTTTCTTGGTGGCTGAAAACAAATGGCTCACCAATTACCATGTAATAAAGGATTTAGATGACATTACTATCAGTTATGCAGGTAAGAACATTCCGGCTACTGTTATTGCTACTGATGAACATAATGATCTAGCCCTCCTCAAGGCAGACAGCGGTGATTTGAAATCAATAAAATTCGCTACAGCTGAAGTTGGAAATAGTATTTACGTATCGGGTTACCCGCTCTCTTCTATGCTGGGCGATTATGCAAGACTGACAACGGGTAATATAAGCAGTTTGTATGGATTTGATGGTAACACTAGCAACATACAAATTACGGCCCCGATCTCTCCAGGGAACTCAGGAGGACCTGTAACAAATACCGACTTTGAAGCGGTAGGTGTAGTCGTCAGCACGGCAAATACAGTCGCGATGGCTAATAGAATCGGTTCGCTACCTCAAGGCTTAAACTTCGCTGTATCTCCGAACATTGCCACAGGATTTTTGTTGCAAAATGGCGTTGAGACACCACAAGAAACAATAGATAGCGTTCAGGCGCTTCTCAGTAGTACGGCATTAATTTGGAATGGCAATTCAACAAACCAGAAGCGAACTTATATCGCCAAGTTTACTTATAGATATTATTGGGACCTAGGTAACCATCTGTCGTATATGAGATTGCACCTTATTGATAGTAATACCGGTGAAACGGTTTTAAAGTCATCCCTCGAAGCTGATTCAATGGGTGTCCAAGGTCCAGTTTATGACATGATGGACAAGATCACCTCGGAATTAGCGGTAGGTCACAATCAAACCAACATGTAATTTTGATAACCAAGAGTCAATATCAAAGAGTCGTTCTACTTAGTTAGTTCGGCTTTTTGGCCACAAGTTATCACTCGAAATTAAAGCTCTGATCGGTTTGGTTTATGGTTGGCCTTTCTCTACGCCTTGTGTATTTAAAGCACTTTTGTTTAACTGTCCTGAACCAATAGGGCTAGACGCTTCTGTAAGCGACTTTCCAACCCCAAAAGTTGCCCGAACCCTCGAGTTCGAGTGTTTTTTGTACTCTTAATTATAAACTTCAAAGCCTACATACTCTCTGAGCACTATAACATGCTCACTCCTCCACTAGCTTTTGAAGGCCCCTAACTAGCGATAGTGCTGACCTCCCCACCACACGTTAAACCTTGGGAAGTTCTCACTGACTCTTCCAGCCACGAAAACGTTTGTCTCCATTAAGTTCTAAACTATAACGATTAATTACACTTCAGCCCTTGTTTAACCTTTTATTGCCTCCATATTTTCCATACAATCCTAAGCGATTATAAATAAAAACAATTTCAATTTCGGAGTCCTCATGAGCGACGTAAAGCACTGTAATTTATTGATTCTTGGTTCTGGCCCTGCTGGCTATACAGCTGCAGTTTACGCTGCTCGTGCAAACCTAAACCCAGTACTGGTTACCGGTATGCAGCAAGGTGGTCAGCTTACAACCACTACAGAAGTGGAAAACTGGCCGGGTGATGCTGAAGGTTTAACGGGTCCAGCTTTAATGGATCGCATGAAAGAGCACGCAGAGCGCTTTGAAACAGAGATCCTGTTCGACCACATTAACGAAGTCGATCTATCAAACCGCCCTTTCCGTCTTAAAGGCGATTCTGGCGAGTACACGTGTGATGCATTGATCATCTCAACGGGTGCATCGGCTAAGTACCTAGGTTTAGATTCTGAAGAAGCATTCAAAGGCCGTGGTGTTTCTGCTTGTGCAACGTGTGACGGTTTCTTCTACCGCAACCAAAAAGTAGCGGTTGTTGGTGGTGGTAACACCGCTGTTGAAGAAGCACTTTACCTATCTAACATCGCGTCTGAAGTTCACCTTGTTCACCGTCGTGACACGTTCCGCGCTGAAAAGATTCTAGTGAAGCGTTTAATGGACAAAGTAGAGAACGGCAACATTGTTCTTCACACTGACCGCACGCTAGACGAAGTTCTGGGCGACGATATGGGCGTAACGGGCGTTCGCATTAAAGATACTCAGTCTGATAAGACAGAAGACATCGAGGTAATGGGCGCATTCATTGCTATCGGTCACCAACCAAACACTGAAATCTTCAAAGGCCAAGTCGACATGAAAGATGACTACATCATCGTTCAGTCTGGTCTTGAAGGTAACGCAACACAAACCAGCATCCCTGGCGTATTCGCTGCGGGTGACGTAATGGACCACAACTACCGCCAAGCAATCACTTCTGCTGGTACAGGTTGTATGGCTGCACTGGATGCTGAACGCTTCCTAGATGGCCTTAACGATAAGTAAATCTGAGATTGCAGATTTGATTATCGGTGCTCTCGCCTCAGTAGATGCAGGGCGTCATCACATTTTGTTGTAAATCCCTAGAGCCCAGTGGTATATCCACTGGGCTTTCTTTTGTATACTAGCCGCCCTCAACAAATAATAATTATCATTAAGCCTTCATAATGGATAAGAAAAAACAACGCAGCTTGAACAAGTGGCTTAAGCAACAGAGTAAGTTAGCGAAACGCTGGCTTATGATTGCGATTAGCCTTGGCGTACTTTCAAGCGTGTTCTTAATTGCTCAAGCAGCTCTTCTCGCCTCTATTCTTCACCAGCTGATCATAGAGAATGTCGATAAATCTGAACTGGTTGGTCATTTCGCAGGCTTGGCATTATCGGTCGTTGGCCGTGCTGGCTGTACATGGGGACGTGAAATCGCAGGTTATCGCTGTGGTGAACAAATCCGTGTCTACATCAGGCAACTCATCCTAGATAAATTACGTGAGTTAGGCCCTGCTTACATTAAAGGTAAACCTGCCGGTACGTGGGCAACGCTGTTGCTAGAACAAGTAGAAGACATGCAAGACTTCTTCTCTCGTTACCTGCCTCAGATGTCTCTGTCGGTAATGATTCCATTCATTATTTTGGTTGTGGTGTTCCCAGTAAACTGGGCAGCGGGACTGATCTTCTTGATTACGGCTCCACTGGTACCGATGTTCATGGCACTTGTTGGTATGAAAGCGGCCGATGCCAACCGTAAAAACTTCAAAGCGCTGCAGCGTCTTTCTGGTCACTTTTACGACCGTTTGCAGTCAATGACGACTATTCGTCTATTTGACCGCACCAACGCTGAAACAGAAGTATTGAAAGGTGCATCTGAAGTGTTCAGAACGCGCACCATGGATGTGTTGAAAATCGCTTTCTTGTCTTCTGCGGTACTTGAGTTCTTCACGTCGATCTCTATCGCGATGACCGCGGTTTACTTTGGTTTCACCTACATTGGTGAGCTGAACTTCGGCCACTACGGTGCAGGTATTACGCTATTCGCTGGTTTGTTTATCCTTATCTTAGCGCCAGAGTTTTACCAACCTCTGCGTGATTTAGGTACTTTCTACCACGCGAAGCAACAAGCGGTTGGCGCAGCCGAAAGTATTGTCGAGTTCCTAGAAACAGACATCACTAAGGTTAAATCAGGCAACACTCAACTCGATTCAGCTCAAGGCATCAATATTGAAGCTACCGACCTAAAAGTGTTAAGCCCTGAAGGTGTTCAATTAGTTGGACCTATCTCGTTCGCACTGAACACTCGCCAATCGACTGCGTTAGTTGGCCCAAGCGGTGCGGGTAAAACGAGTTTGATCAACGCTATCCTTGGTTTCATGCCTTATGAAGGAAGCTTGAAAATCAATGGTATTGAATTGCGTGACCTCGACTTAGCCTCTTGGCGTAAAACCATTAGCTGGGTTGGTCAAAACCCGTTGCTACTGCACGGCAGCATTCGTGACAACGTCACTCTAGGTAAGCACGATATTGCTGACCAAGTTGTCGAGAATGCACTTGAGCAATCATTTGCTAGCGAGTTCGTTAACGAGCACGGCTTGGATTATATGATTTCTGATCGCTCTGGCGGCCTGTCTGTTGGTCAATCTCAGCGTTTAGCTTTGGCTCGTGCAATGATTCAAGACGGTCAGTTCTGGTTATTAGATGAACCCACTGCCAGCCTAGATACTCGTAGCGAACAGTTAGTGATGAAAGGCATCAATAGCAATATTGAAAGCCGCACTGCCCTGCTTGTGACGCACCAACTCGCTCCTCTTAAATCAGTCGATAATATTCTGGTGATGCGCGATGGTGGTCTGGTTGAACAAGGTCATTACTCTCAGCTTTCAACTGCGGGTGGTTTGTTTGAAGAGATGCTGAACGCGAACTTAGCTCAACAAGATAATAAGGGTAATTTAGATGCGTGATTTACTGCCTTACCTGAAACTCTATAAAAAGCATTGGTTTGGCCTATCGCTAGGCATGCTATTGGCTTTCGCTACTCTGTCGGCTTCTATCGGCTTGTTAACGCTATCAGGCTGGTTCATTTCAGCTTCTGCGGTTGCAGGCCTTACAATTGCACGTGAAACCTTCAACTACATGCTACCGGGTGGTGGTGTGCGTGGTTTGGCAATGAGCCGCACTGCGGGTCGTTGGGGTGAACGTGTTGTCAGCCACAATGCGACATTCAAGCTATTAACTGATCTGCGTATCTTCTTCTTCAAGAAGCTGGCTCCGCTGATCCCAGGTCGTATCTCAAACCTTCGTGATGCTGACCTTCTCAACCGTTTGGTTGCTGATGTAGACGCGATGGATCACGTGTACCTGCGCTTAGTAAGCCCTGTGACGGTGGGTGTGTTCGGGATTTTCTTCCTGACTCTGTTCTTAATGTGGTTCGATAGCTCACTAGGTTTAATCTTAGGTTCTATCCTTCTGATCATGCTGTTGGTTTGGCCAATCTTGTTCTACAAATTGGGTAAACGTAACGGTGGTGAGCTGACACAGAACAAAGCGGATCTTCGTGTGACAACGCTAGATTGGATTGAAGGCTACAGCGAACTGACTCTGTTTGGTGCTGAAGAGCGTTACCGTAATGCCATTCTAGAGACGCAACGCAAGCTGATGGCGAATCAGTTTGTGAATGCTAACCTAACCGGTATGGCTTCAGCTGCGCTAATGCTGTTCAACGGTCTGACGCTTGTTCTTATGCTTTGGCTTGCAGCAGACGGCGTAGGTGGTAATGCACCAGACCCGTTCATCGCGCTAATGGCATTCGCAACCATGGCAAGTTTTGAACTGCTGATGCCTATCGCAGGCGCGTTCCAGCACTTAGGTCAAACCCTGTCTTCAGCACGTCGCTTGAATGAGGTTATTCTGTCAGAGCCTGAAGTTAAGTTTGCTGAAGAGAAACTCGACATCAGCAAGCCGCTGGATATTACGTTCTCAAATGTGACGTTCAACTACCCTGATTCTGAGCGCAGTGTTCTGAACGCAGTTGACCTAACGATTCCTGCGACTCACAAGGTTGCGATTGTTGGCCAAACGGGTTCGGGCAAATCGACTCTGATTCAGCTTCTAACTCGCTACTGGGATCCTAAAAAGGGCTACATCTCAATCGCAGGTATTGAACTGACGCAGTGGAATGAATCGCAGCTTCGTGAATCAATCAGTGTAGTAAGCCAACGTGTCGACATTCTAAATGGTACTTTGCGTGACAACTTGTTGATTGCAAGACCAGAAGCGACCGATGATCACTTAGCAAATATCCTAAGAGATGTTGGCCTAGAAAAGCTGCTTGAGAATAATGCACTTGATAGCTGGTTAGGTGACGGTGGTCGTCAACTGTCTGGGGGTGAGAAGCGCCGTATTGGTATCGCACGCGCGATTCTTCATGATGCCCCTATCCTGCTTCTCGATGAGCCAACAGAAGGCTTAGATAAGCAAACAGAACACAGCATCATGACGCTGTTCGAGAAGCACTTTGAAGGCAAGACGGTTATCTTCATTACGCACCGTTTGATTGGTCTGGAATCGATGGATTCGATCGTTCTGATTGAACAAGGCGAGATTGTTGAGCACGGTTCTCATGAAACGCTGTTAAACGAAGCAGGACGTTATTTCCAACTTCGTCAGGCAATCTAGCTCCTCATAAGTTGTAAAGAAAACCATTCTAAGCCCGAGTTTATACTCGGGCTTTTTGTTGTCTGCGATTCTAGTCTCGAGCAACCATTCCCCCCTAAACGGTTGTTCATGCGCTGATTAGTTTTGCCCTTTCCTACAAAAACTTACCATTTACAAAGCAACGAGTTGCACACAATTCAAGTCGTAGCACATTACTATGATCATCTTTCTAGGATAATACGTATCAATCAACCTCATGGAATAACCTCCCCCTAAAATAATGGAGAACAGTGTATGTCTTTACGATTAATCGCAACAACGATAGCGCTTGTAGGTGCTAGCTTTACCGCTCAAGCGAGCTCGGAATGTGAAGTATCGATTGATGCTAGTGATCAAATGAAATTTTCAACTGACACATTAAGCGTTCCAGCGAGCTGTAAAGAAGTGAAGCTGACGCTAAACCATACTGGTTCTATGCCAGCCCAATCAATGGGTCACAACGTCGTTATAACAGACACTGCGTCGCTACAAGCAGTAGGCATCGATGGTATGTCGGCAGGTATCGACAATAACTACGTAAAACCTGACGACAGCCGCGTTTACGCCTTCACTCGTGTTATCGGTGGTGGCGAGTCAACCTCAATCACTTTCAGCACAGAGAAAATGACAGCCGGTGGCGACTACTCTTTCCTATGTTCATTCCCGGGCCACTGGGCAATTATGAAGGGCAAGTTTGAGTTTAAATAACTCGTTAGTCTAGATGGTACAGATACATCAAAGCCCCAACCTAAGTCGGGGCTTTGTTATATTGGCTTCGATTACAGCTTGAAGCGGCTGATTTCGCTTTCTAGCTCGTGAGACAGTTCAGAAAGCTGCGCAGCTTGCTCTGCAGCTTGGTGTGCTTCGTCTGCTAGCTCGTTAGATACGTCACGGATTCCTTCAGTGTTACGAGTAATCTCAGACGTTACTGACGCTTGCTCTTCTGCAGCAGAAGCAATCTGTGTTGCCATGTCACTGATGCGTTCAACAGCAGCATGGATTTGCGTTAGGCTTGCAGCCGCTGAGTTCGCGTCATCAACACTGGTTTCAGCAAGTGTACGGCTATCGTTCATGATGTTAACCGCTTTGCCTGTTGTACCTTGCAGCAACTCAATCGTTTGTTGAATTTCTTGCGTTGAACCGTGTGTACGTTGGCTCAGAACTCGAACTTCATCCGCTACTACTGCGAAACCACGACCTTGCTCACCGGCACGTGCTGCTTCAATAGCGGCGTTAAGTGCAAGTAGGTTCGTTTGTTCTGCAATACCTTGAATGTTAGACAAGATAGCGTTGATGCTGTTGCCGTGCTCTTCAAGCTCGAGAATCACGTTGGTTGCGATTTGAACTTCTTGAGCAAGGTTTTGGATAGAGCTTTGAGTCTGTGTCACTTGACCAGTACCGTGCTCACACGCGCCAACCGCTTCAGATGAGTTCTGTGCAGTATGGTCTGCGTTACCTGCGATCTCTTGTGTTGCTGCAGCCATTTCGTTAACGGCTGTTGCTACCATGTTGATCTCGTCTTGTTGCATTTGGATACGAGCACTACGTTCTTCAGCTTGAGAAGCCGTTTGACGCGCTTGGTTGCCCAGCGCAGCAGATACTTCGCTTAGCTTGATCACCATGGTGTGCATGTTGCCCACAAAACGGTTGAAGTTTGCTGCAAGCTGACCAATTTCGTCGTCGCTCTTAGGCTCAAGGCGTTGAGTAAGATCGCCCTCACCTGAAGCAATTTCTTCAAGTGCTGCTGAAACGCGGTTTAGGTCGCGGAATAGGAAGCTTACTAACCAAGACACAAGTACGATTACGATGAGCGTAATAATGACAGCAGTGATGATCAGCTGAGTAAGTAGCGTTGAGTGGTTCGCTTCTTCTGTTGCTTTGTCCATCTGAACCGCGAAGATCCAGTTAGTGTTAGGCACCTTCGTGAAGTAAAGCAGCTTGTCTGCGCCGCGCTCTTTGATGATCTCGATGCTACCCGTACGCACTGCGTTTTCGATGATAGGCATAGAGATATCGTTTGAAAGCTGGCTTACCGGCTTCAAGCTTAGTGCTGAATCTGGGTGTGCTAGGAATGTGCCGTCAGAGGCATCAATTAGCATTGCGTAAGCGTTGTCACCAACATCAAGGCTGATTACATCGTTAACCAACTGGTCGATCAGTACGTCTGCACCAACAACACCAACAAGTTGGCCGTTGTGGCGAACAGGTTCTGCGATCGTTACTAGAAGTGCTTTGGTGATTGCATCTTGGTAAGCCGTAGTAATGATTTGCTTACCTGCAGCGTTTGCTTCTTGGTACCAAGGACGTTGACGAGGGTCGTAATCTGCACGATTACGTTCAGGATGTGAACGGTACATTCCACCTTCTGGAGTACCTAAAAAGATATCGTCAAAGCCACCCGCTACACGAGCTTGTCTAAGGAAAGGAACAACATCATCCTCTCGTGAAAAGTCATTAAATGCTGATGCGATATCAGTACGGATATCAATCCAGTTTTTAATACCTTCAGATGCTGCTTCAGATACGCTTTCAGCTCGTAGGTATACGCCATTACGAGTCTGTTCAAATAATTGGTTTGCTGATAACCAAGTCAACGCTGTAGCCATAACGACAACAGCAGATAGGCTAGCACCTATCAACTTCTGCTTTAGTGTTAGTTTCATGTCAAAGTTTCACGAGTGGTGGGAAATCCCGCGCATACTACCCAATATCAGTATTAAATTCGAGCAATTTTATAATTTAATATCGGAATATAATTTTAAGCAAACCATAAGCTTACCTAATGTCAATTCCTTGGCTTGTCGCCAAATTTAAGGCGGCATTATCTCTACGGTTATTAGTATTTTTATCGCACTTCACATGTTAAAAAGAGACAAGAAAACACGGTAAAGAGGAAACAAAAAAGGCAGTAGATTTCAGCTTAAAAAGCCTAGCGCTTTTCTGTACGCATACCCATTAGCAAGCTCACACACATCAGTAATAGAATGATGGTGAATGGCAATGCTGTAGAGATTGCACCCGCTTGTAGAGCTTGTACTGCTTCAGTACCACCAACCCACAATAGAGCCACAGCAATCGCACCTTCTAGGAACGCCCAGAACACACGTTGAGGCACAGGCGTATCAACTTTACCACCCGCGGTGATGCTGTCGATTACTAGAGAGCCTGAGTCAGACGATGTAATGAAGAAGACTAGAACCAATACAACCGCAATGATTGAAAGCAGAGTCCCGAACGGCAGTGCATCAAACATTTGGAACATTGCTAGTGATACATCCGTTAGGCCGTCTTGACCAAGAATACCAACGTTATTCACGATTTGGTCAATCGCCATGCCACCGAATACTGACATCCAAATGATAGTCACTGTAGTCGGTACAATCAGTACTGCTGTGATGAACTCACGAACGGTACGACCTTTAGAAACACGTGCGATAAACATACCTACGAATGGAGACCATGAGATCCACCAAGCCCAGTAGAATACAGTCCAACCGTGCATCCACGTTTCATCTTCACGACCGTGAGGGTTACTCAACGGAATGATGTTTTCAATGTATGCCATCAATGTCGTTGGGATAGAACCTAAAGTCACCGCGTAGCCGATTAGAGCCACTAAGATAAGCAGTAGGAAAGCCACCAACATGTTGATGTTACTGATAACTTTAACGCCACCATCAATACCACGAAGTACTGATACTACCGCCAATAAAGTCACCGCTGTAATCACAATAACTTGTAGACCTAAGCCCGCTTCAATGCCGAATACATGCTGAATACCACTTGCCGCTTGTTGTGCACCAAGACCTAACGATGTCGCCAGACCAAATAGCGTTGCAAGTACAGCAAGAATATCAACAATGTGACCTGCCCAGCCCCAAGCTCTATCACCTAAAATTGGGTAAAAGATAGAACGGATAGAAAGAGGCAATCCCTTGTTGTAAGAGAAAAACGCAAGTGACAGTGCTACTACGCCATAAATCGCCCAAGGGTGTAGACCCCAGTGATACATGGTTGCGCCCAATGCCAGTTTTGCAGCTTCTGGTGTGTTTGGTTCAACACCTAACGGAGTTTCAAACCAACCCGTGAAGTAAGCCGCTGGCTCTGCCACACTCCAGAACATCAAGCCGATACCCATACCTGCGGCAAACAGCATCGATAGCCAAGAGAAGAATGAGTAATCTGCCGTCGCATCAACACCACCAAGGCGGATTTTGCCGTACGGAGAAACAATCAAACCTAAGCAGAAAATTACGAAAATATTACCCGACCAGATGAAAAGCCAATCAAACGAATTGATAATCTGGCCTTTAACGCCATCTAGCGCAGCCTTTGCTGAAGCGGTATCTGTAATAAGAACACCGATCAGGAACAAAGCGATAAGTCCCGCACTAATACCAAATACTGGGTTATGAACATCAAAACCCCATTTTTGGACGTTATCTTGACCGACAGTGTAATCCGTACTGTCGATACTGTATTTATCTATACCTTTAGTCATCATCCCTCTCTACGGAATTCTATTAGGGTCTATTGACCTCGTATTCCTTACTTACCTGCGACTTAATTACAAACTCGAACCTACGATCCAAGTAGTACAAGCTGTTGTCACAATAATTCAAATACTTGGATGTCTGAAGTTTAGCAGGTTAACTTGTTGTTTTCAGTAAACTAGAATCGGTTCGATGGAATTTCAAACAATATTCACGTAATTACTCAAGCTTATGACGAAAAAAAGGTCGACCCTGTCGACCTTTTTATCAAAAATACTTTTAACTCAAAGCATTTTGGTGCTTAACCAATTGATTTTCAGTTCGTAAACCTAGCAATAAGCTTAGGCACATAAGCAATAATATGAAGGCAAATGGTAGCGCCATCGATACCGTTCCAGCTTGCAGTGCTTGAATAGATTCCGTACCACCAACCCATAGTAGAACCGCTGCAATCGCGCCGCCCATCAACGCCCAAAATACACGTTGTGGAACCGGTGCATCCACTTTACCGCCAGAGGTAATGCTATCGATAACCAATGAGCCTGAATCAGAAGAGGTGATAAAGAACACCATAATCAAACCAATCGATACCACTGAAAGCACAGAGCTCATTGGCAGAGCATCGTAAGTATGGAAAAGAGAAAGTGTAATATCTTGCAGACCATTCACACCAATCTCGCCCACCTTGTTCGCCACTTGATCAATCGCGATGCCACCGAAAATAGCCATCCAGATGATGATTACTGTCGTTGGGATGAACAATACAGCAACGATGAATTCACGAATCGTTCGACCTTTAGAGATACGAGCGATGAACATGCCTACGAATGGTGACCAAGACATCCACCACGCCCAGTAGAATACCGTCCAACCTTGCATCCACGTTTCGTCATCACGACCGTGAGGATTGCTTAAGGGAATGAAGTTTTCAATGTAGCCCATTAGCGCGGTTGGGATTGCTTTAATACCCGCCATGCCACCAGCGATGGTAACGAAGATAAGTAAGCCCAAAGCAACCAGCATGTTCACATTACTCAGAAGCTTTACACCACCGTTGATGCCACGAACCACGGACATTGTCGCTAAGAAAGTAACCACTGCGATAACAATCAGCTGCATGCCAATACCGCCATCGGTACCAAATACATGGTTAATACCACTGGTCGCTTGTTGAGCACCTAAGCCCAATGAAGTTGCAAGGCCAAATAGCGTTGCAAGCACAGCGACGATATCAACAATATGACCAAACCAACCCCAAGTTCTATCACCCAAGATAGGGTAGAAAATAGAGCGGATTGATAGAGGTAAACCTTTATTGAAGGTGAAGAAGGCAAGCGCTAGAGCAACAACCGCGTAAATCGCCCAACCGTGCAGACCCCAGTTGTAGATGGTTGCACCAAGAGCCAACTTCGCCGCTTCAGGAGAGTAAGCTTCAACACCTAGTGGTGTTTCATACCAGCCAGTGAAATAAGCTACTGGCTCAGCAACACCCCAGAACATTAAGCCAATACCCATTCCTGCGGCGAATAACATCGACATCCAAGATAGGTTTGAGTGCTCTGCTTTGGCATCATTGCCACCAATACGTATCTTGCCATACGGGGAGACAATGAGGGCAAAACAGAAAATTACGAAGATGTTTGCTGCCCACATGAAGAAACCATCGAAGTTACCAATGACTTTCCATTTGATTCCATCAAGCGCCGCTTTTGCGGTTTCAGGGTCTGCGACTAGAAGTGCCAACAGGAAGATAATGATCGCCCCTGCACTGATTCCAAATACTGGGTTATGAACATCAAAACCCCATTTCTGAACGTTATCTTGTCCTACTGTATAATCGGTATTTTCAATACTATACCTATCTTTTACAGGCTCCATGCTTCCTCTCTAATTTGCAGCGTACAGTTTGCAACATTGCATTCGGCGCTTAAATTTCGAAAAGAAGAATATCAACCTGTCGCAAAAATACTAAAAAAACCTCCATAAAGGAGGCGTAAATTACACATTTAGTAATTAAATTACACATTTAACGTTATTTAGCGTAAGATCAGTCCACAAGCCCGGAGCTGACCGCATATTTAGCAAGCTCTGCCGTAGAGTGAATATCGAGCTTATGCTTAATATTTTGCCTATGGGTTTCTACCGTTCGATAGCTGATATTCAGCGCCTTTGCGACCTCTTTACTGCTCTCCCCTTTTGCGACTAATTTCAGCACAGCCTCTTCACGTCTGCTCAATGGATTCTTGACAGATGGCGTGGGAGTAATCGGCTGAGTAAACAAATTCTGCGTGACTTTTTCACAGAAATAGGTCGATCCTTGATTGACCGTTTTGATTGCCTGTACCATTTTTTCAGCCGAAATCTCTTTCAACATGTAACCGACAGCACCCGACTGCATCACCTTCATGATGTATTCACGGTTGTTATGCATGGTCAGCATCAGGACCTTGGCTTCTGGGTCTTCTTCTTTAATCAGATGGGTGGCATCAATGCCATTCATGATAGGCATGCTGATATCCATCAACACCACATCAGGGCGCAGAGACTTAACGACCTCTACCGCTTCTAGTCCATTGCTGGCCGTACCTATCACGCTAATATCTGGCTCGAGTTCCAATCTCGCCATAAAGCCATCCAGTACCACTTGGTGATCGTCAGCAATCACAACTCGAATAACTTCACTCATTCATTAATCCCTCTAGTGTCAGTAACACTGTAATTTCCGTTCCGAGGCCAATCTCACTCATCAATTCAAAGTCACCACCGATGAACTCCACTCGCTCTCTCATGTTACGCAGCCCGATCCCTCGTTTTTCCATCGCTTTATAGGTGTTGAAACCGACACCGTTATCTTGAATCAGTAGTTGCAACACATTACCAATTTGCTGAGCGATAACCGTTACTTTGGTCGCTTGTGCATGTTTTTCTATATTATTCAGCGACTCTTGCACGACTCGATATAGGGTCGTCGCCGCCTCTGATTTTAACTTACCAGGTTGAGTAGCAAACATGGTCTCGACTTCTATGCCCGAGTGCGCCTGAAAATCTAACAGTAATGAAGACAATGCCGCTTCTAAGCCTATGTCATCCAATGAACTTGGACGAAGTTGATGCGAGATGTGCCTCACTTCTTCGATCGCTCGCATCAGTGAATGCTGCGACTTATTCAAATGTGCTTTAAGGTCTTCATTTTGTAGCTTATTACCGAGCAGTTCCAAATGGCAACGACTCGACACTAATAATTGGTTAATACCATCATGCAACTCACGCGCTAGATGCTTCTTCTCGTCTTCTTGGAACATCACCGTCTTATGCGCCAGCTCCTTTAAGTTGTTATCAGCAATCCGATGTTCATGCATGTTAATAGCCAAGGTCAGCACGATGATGACCGCGACCGTTACGCTCAAAATCACCACAATCGAAAAGAACGTGGTTTCAATATTCTTATTTATCGCAGCCTGCATCGAAGCCACTTCTTGGTGTACGTCTTCAATATACAAGCCGGTGCCAATCATCCAGTCCCAACGCTCTAACCAAGCGGCGTAGCTCAGCTTAGACACCACCTCACCCGTCGACGGTTTTTGCCACAAATACTGGTGAAACCCGCCTCCGGTTTGCGCTTCTCTTAACAGAGCCTCTATCAGAAAATCGCCATCTTCATCTTGCAGTTGGAGTAGGTTTTGGCCTATCAATTCTGGCTGAATTGGATGAACCAAGTTGGTCCCGAGGCGATCGTATGCGAAGAAGTACCCATCAGAGCCATATCTAAGTTTAGACAATATGGTTCGAACTTTTTTTTTGGCTTGGGCTTCTTGGATATTTGGATCGTTATAGACGTGTTCTATGGCGTCGAACGCGAGATCAACCGTGTCTTTGAGGGCGTTTTCACGCGACTTGATTAGGCTGTCTCTAAAGATCTCGACTTCTTTAGCGCCTAACGTCTTAGTCTGGTGCAGCGAGATCCAACTAATACTCGCCGTTACCAGCAGCAACGGGAGCAACGTCAGCAAAATCAGCTTGGCTTTTAGAGGCATTCCTTTCCCTCACAAAAAACGGCTTACTGAACATCAATAAGCCGTTTTACTTTAGCAATTTATAGATAGCCGTCGAAACATATCATTCACATTCTTGGCTTCACTCACATTCCATAGAAAGATGGGAAAGCGAGAAGTGATCCAAGTACGAGGATTTGAATCAGAATGAACGGCATCACACCTCGGTAGATGTCCTTAGTCGTCACGCCTTTCGGTGCTACGCCTTTTAAATAGAACAAACTAAAACCAAATGGCGGCGTTAAGAAGGAAGTTTGTAGGTTCATCGCAATAAGGATAGCGAACCATGTCATGTTGATGCCCATCAGTTCAGCAACTGGCGCAATGATCGGCACGATGATGAAACAGATCTCTACGAAGTCGATGAAGAAACCCAGAATCAGAATCACCAGCATGGTAATGATCAGGAAGCCCCATTTTTCACCTGGCAGTTGTAGCATCCACTCTTCAACCAGATAGTCGCCACCAGTGTAGGTAAACGCCATTGAGAATGCCGTTGCACCCAACAAGATAGCAAATACCATCGCCGTTACTTTCACCGTCTCTTTCGACGCCTCGTACACCATCGACCAACTAAATTGACCGTAAAGCAGTGCAAGTATCATCGCACCCGCGCCACCTAATGCGGCTGACTCTGTTGGCGTAGCGACACCTGCGAAGATAGAGCCCAGTACAACAATGATTAACGCTAGAGGCGGAAGAATCGCTTTCAGTGCATTAAACACTTCCTGCTTACGGCTGATGGAGTCATCACGTTCAATAGGTTGAGCCGCTTCAGGGTGTAGCTTTGCGTATATCAAGATATAAACGATGTACGCGCCGACCAGCATCACGCCCGGCCAAATCGCAGCTTGGAACAAGTCGCCTACAGGAACACCTAGAACATCACCCAATAGAATCAATACGATGGAGGGTGGAATGATCTGCCCTAGCGTACCAGACGCACAAATAGTGCCGCAGGCTAAGCCTTTGTCGTAATTGTACTTGAGCATTACAGGTAGGGAGATAAGTCCCATAGCAACAACAGAAGCACCAACCACGCCAGTAGAAGCCGCAAGTAGTGAACCTACTAATACGGTTGAAATCGCGATACCACCACGAACGCCGCCAAACAGTCGCCCCATAGACTCAAGCAACTGCTCAGCAAGCTTGGTCTTTTGTAGAACGAGCCCCATAAAAACAAACAATGGAACGGCCATCAGAACCGTGTTTTCCATAATGGATTGAATTCGATATGGCATGAAGGCAAACATTTCAATGCCCTCAGCCCAAACACCAAAGATTAACGCGATACCACCAAAGGTAAACGCCACTGGGAAGCCAAGTAAAAGCGCAAACAAGGCTACGAAAAACATTACTATTCCAATCATGTTCAGCCTCTACTTGTTTTTTGTATGAATATTGTTTGCATGGATAAGATGCGGATTAAAAATCTTATTCAGTGAATGCAGGATCAAACCTACGCCACTGAGTGCCATCAAAAAGAATGACAGCGGGATCATAGCTTTGATGATCCAGCGATACGGCAGGCCACCGGGATCGCCTGAGGTTTCACCCAGTTCATAACTCTCTTTGGCAACATCGATACCAAACCAAGCCACCAGCAGGCAAAACGGAAGTAGAAAGATAAGCGTGCCAAGCAGGTCAATAATCGCTTGTGCTTTAAAGCTCAGTTGCTCATAGAACACGTCAACTCGAACATGGCCACCAGCCTTGATGGCATAAGGAACACCGAGTAGGAAAACGGCGGAGAAAAGGTGCCATTCCATCTCTTGGAAGGCGATAGAGACATCGTTGAAGGCATATCTCATGACAACGTCATACACGACGTTGGCGATAAGTAAAATAAACAACATACTGGAAAGCCATCCCAGTGCGTCACCGATACGATTAAACAGGCGTTCAATATAAATTAGACTTCGCATTCCCGACTCCATGGAATTTGAAAAGACATCGCGCAGCTGAGGTAACGAGCTGTAGGACGTAGAAAAGGTTCTTGAGCGTAATACAGGATTTATCCTGCTTAGTTATTATGTTTTAAATGAACCCTCGGCTTATTCACTCTTAAATACTCAATAAGAAAAGCTTCGGGTTCATTTAGATTCAATTCAACAACTGTCGATTATTTCGCTTGGCTATTTAGATAAGCTCTATGTGAAATATCCGTCCATGAACGTACTTGCTCTAGGTAGCTTGCTTGTGAAGCTTGAATCTCTTTTGCTAGCTCATCTTTCTCAGCATGTGCAGCCAGTAGGCGATCGTTCGCTTCTTTCAGAGCAGACATAACCTCTGGTGGGAAATCTTTCACTTGTACATCTGGGTATTCTGTCTTCATTGAAACCCAGTTCTTACCACTTTCGTGCGTTGCTTGTGTGTACATGTCGTAAGCCGCAGTACGCATTGCAACACGTAAGATTTCTTGTAGGTCTTCAGGCAGCTTGTTCCATGTACGCTTGTTCACTAGGAATTGAAGCTCTGAACCCGGCTCGTGCCAACCTGTGTAGTAGTAAGGCGCGATTTTGTGGAAGCCCATTCGTAAATCCAGCGATGGACCTACCCACTCTAGTGCATCAATCGTGCGACGCTCTAGAGACGTGTAAAGTTCACCTGGGGCAATGTTCGTCGGTTTAGCACCTAGCTCAGCAAGAATCTCGCCTGCAAAGCCCGGGATTCGCATTTTCAGACCTTGTAGATCTTCAACGCTGTTGATCTCTTTTTGAAACCAACCCCCCATCTGGATATCCGTGTTACCACCAGGGAAAGACATCAAGTTATGTGGAGAGTAAACCTGCTCCATTAACTCCATACCACCACCGTGATAGAACCACGCGTATTGTTCTGCTGGCGTCATACCGAAAGGCATAGAAGTGAAGTAAAGAGTGTTTGGAACTTTACCTTTCCAGTAGTAAGAGCCTGAGTGACCCATGTCGTATTGACCAGACTTAACCATGTCAAAAACGCCAAGAGGTGCTTTGTGTTTGTTTGCTGAATCGATTCTGATTTGCAGTCGACCATTCGACATCTTCTCAGCCATCGCCGCCATGTTTTTGGTTGCATCACCGAAAACTGGGAAGTTTGGTCCCCAAGTTTCCGCAAGTTTTAAACGGTAAACCTTATCAGCGGCTGTAGCACCAGTAGCGACCAAAGCTAAACAAGCCGCAGCAGTTACTGCAACGTTTTTAAAAACTCGTGTGAGGGAGTTAGAAATGAGACTCATGTTCACGTCCTTTGTTGGGTTAACACTCTTTCTATGAGCATTTTTTATGATTCAACATAAGAGTGCACCGTGATGAGGCAACAAGATATCAGGGAGAGCACGCACGCATGGCGTTAACAAAGTTACGTATTAGACCAAAGGATTAAGTAGAACTACGTAGGAGATGATTGAATAGTGTCGATTTCAAAGGAGTTTGGATATTCACCAAGGCAATGCGTATTGATAAATACCTAAGTATTAATAATTAAATACTCTTAACAATTGATTGCCATTTCGTGATGAAGCTCTATTCATTGCTGTATTTTAGGGAAAAAAATCAAGGCTTTGCTCTCTTGATCTACCTAGCTAACGCCCTAATTTAGTGCTTGCTGATTCGAAGCTCTGACACGAGACAACACTAATCAGTTAAGCCGTATATCGAATTGGAATTGAGATTATAGAGCCTAGGTTTAGGCTTGGATTTGGGCTCGGACTTGGCATAATGTGCCAGATACAAAAAAGCCTCGAAAATCGAGGCTTAAAAACTTAACGAAGCGAATGTAATCCCACAGGATTAGATAGCTTTGTAGATAACCTTGTTACCTGCTAGCTGCTCTTTCGCTACTAGGTTTTCTTCAAGAAGTTTTTTCAATGCGCCTGTTGCCCATGAAGCTGCTTTCGCGTCTTCTTGACCAGCTTCTAGGCCGATACCTTTAGGGTTAATGCCTTCAGCATTGCTAACAACGATGTCTAGAACTTGTTGTTGCTTAGGAGTCAGTGCTACTGCAACTTCTTTAGTTGCTGCTACTGCTTTCTCTACCGCTGGTTTTGCTGCTACAGTTTTTTCTGCTACAACTTTCTCTGCGACAGGCTTCGCTTTTTTCGGCGTTGCCACTGCTTTAACTACAGCCGCTTTAGTGCGTTTCTGCAGTTTAGCCTGCACCTTACGCTTATGAGCAAGTCTCATTGAATATTTCTCCAGTTCACTGCTCTTTTCGCAGTGGTGAAAATTTGAAGCGCGATTTATACCAAAAAACAGGAGCTATTTGTAGAGTGAAGCGTCGAAAGTCGACGAAAAATACCGATATTGTCTACTAGCGTCTATTATTTAAACATCGACTTATCAATTCAGGGTCATATACACTGGTTATCCATCCAGACAAAAATATGAAAACTTGGTGTTACCTATGGACACTCGTCACCTTAGTAATTTCTCTTTGCCTTCATTCACTCGCTCGTACCGTATCCTCGCCATTATTTTAGGCTTCATTTGCTTGATCGTTTCGCTCTACAGTGACAATCCAAAGTTACTGATCGTGGGTGCTTTTTGCAGTATTGCGCTTCTGGGAACTGGCTACTATTTGATGCTGCGCAGCCGAGTGATGTTCACACTTACCCCGACTCATTTTCAGCAGCACTTTTACAAAGGGGGTTGGGTTTTAAAATGGAGTAACATCCAAAAAATTGGTCTTTGCACTTATGAACAAGATGGTTGGCATCAACCTCTGCCCTGGGTCGGAATTAAAGTAAAAGATTACTCGCCCTACCTCGATTCGATTTGCCCTAAAATAACTTGTGAATTATTGCTCAGCCAACGAGCACTTTTGTACTTAGGAGCCAAACAAGCAGGCAAAGAGTCCAACTTTGAGGATATGGTTCTCGACTCATCGCATTACCATGCGCGTTGTACTGAAAGTGGCTGTGTCGAACTAAGCCAATACAAAGAGTCGCAGAATACCGACAACGTGAATTTCAACGATAACCAATCACAGGACAACCTTGATTCACCGAATGAGACAAACAGTCCAAACGCGGTGATTAAAAACTATTCTGGATTGCAGGCGATGCTTGCCAACAGAATGAAATATCAAAGGGGCTTCCACGGTTATGACATTTTCATATCAACCCATGATTTGAATATGAGTGGAGAAGAGTTTGTGGGGCTGGCTCGACGCTACTTGGCTGCCGCTGAACGTCTTTCTGATTAAGGTTTACCAGTAAGTTCACACACAATAAAAAAGCTTAGCTTTCAGGACAAAAGCTAAGCTTCATTTTCAATCAATCGACACAAATAATCGGTTGGAAAATCAAAGATTTAATTAGTACAGAGGCATTTCATCTGCGACGAACGGGTTTGATGCACGCTCGCGACCGAATGTCGATTCAGGACCATGGCCCGGAACGAATGTTACGTCACTGCCTAGTGGCCAAAGCTTAGTCTTGATTGAAGCGATAAGCGTATTGAAGTCACCTTGTGGGAAGTCAGTACGGCCAATTGCGCCGTTAAACAACACATCACCCACAAACGCTAAACGAGCTTGCTCACTGAACAGTACAACGTGACCTGGCGTGTGGCCCGGCGTGTGAATCACATCAATCACTTGATTACCAAAAGTGACTTTGTCGCCCTCTTCTAACCAAGTGTTTGGTTCAAAAGCTTTACACAGTGGGAAACCAAACATCTGACTTTGATTCTCTAGACCTTGTAGCCAGAAGTTGTCTGCCTTATGCGGGCCCACAATTTCAACCTTCAAGATCTCAGCAAGTGGTACCGTACCGCCAACATGATCTAAGTGACCGTGCGTCAGTACCAAGTTCACAACCTTAACACCGAGTTCTTCAATGATAGCCGCGAGTTGTTGAACATCACCGCCCGGATCGACAACGATGCCTTCCATGGTTTCATCACACCACACAATCGAGCAGTTCTGAGAAAAAGAGGTAACAGGTACAACTTGATACTTAAGAGACATATACAAACCTTAAAGAGCGAATCTGGTGAACAACTCGAATATCGCTATGTTATTGGCAACAAACCCAACAATAACAAACTAAACAGCAACAAACTGAGCAGCAATAAACCGAATTATTAGAACAAACTGAAATTTGGGCAAACTATGACATTGGATGTCTACTTTGACAAGTGCCTACCGTATCACTCATTAACTCAGCTTAGTTCTACCAGCTGCGAACTGGACCAGTATCAATGTGGATGAAGTTACTACGAGCGTAATAACCAACACCACCTGCTTGCAGACTTTTAGCTACGTCTCTCAGTTCCTTTAAATCAACACCATCGATACGAAAATCGATCGCTTTACCAAGCATGTGATAGCTCTTTTTAGCGACACCACTCGACTTAGAGCGCAACGCTTCGTTGGTTGCTGGAGAGCGGTAGCCAGAGATGATTTGAACTTCTTTTTGAATACCCAGTACATTTTGAATCTGAGTGATCTGATCAAACAGGTTCTTATCCATTGGATGAATCTCATTGCGGCGGAAGTCACGGCACAGTTTGCTAAGGCGTGCCATCTCGTCACCAACATAGTTAGTGCCATCGAAATAACAAGTCTCTAATCGTTCACCAGTGTGAAGATTGTTCATTCTAATCGTTCTTGGTTGATCCGGGTATGAAGCGAAAGCGATAGAAGGAGTAAGAGAGGCGACTACAGCAGTACCACCAGCGTAAGTCAGAAACTGACGGCGTGAAAATAAACTTTGAGACATACAGCAAAAAAACCAATTAGATCGAACGAAAAATGCACGATACATAATGGAATTTGCTGCGTCAACGTACAAAAACCGTGCAAGACGTTAGTATTTGTAACCTTTGCACGGTTAGTTATTGATACTCATTATAATTTTATCAATAGAAGCTTGGTTGTCATTTTTCAGTCAAGATCACCTTTCTTGACCATATTTCAATCAACCGCCCTCTTTATCATATTGGTAGATATCACCGCGGTATTGTATGCCTCCTTCTTCAAACAACACGGTTTGATAAATGATATGCACTGGAATTCGCTTCTTGAGACGAACCTTAGTATTGGGCGCAAGTTCATCATCCTGATTCGGCACTTTCTTTACCTTAGTCGCAAATAACAACTCCGCGAGTTCCTCGGCATGCTCAACACGAATACAACCAGAGCTATAGGCGCGGAAGTCATCGTTAAACAAGCTTTTACTTGGGGTGTCATGGAGATAGATGGCTCGCTTGTTGGGCGTATTGAACTTATACAAACCCAATGCGTTACTAGAGCCTGCTTGCTGGCGCATTCGATAAGGAAAAGAGTTAAAGTTAATCGTTTGCCAATCTATCTCGGTAGTATCGACAGTTTCCATCGAACGCCAACCATCGATCACTTGAAAATTGTGTGTTTCAAGATAACTCTCGTCGGCTTTTACTTTAGGCAAGATATCTTTAACCATGATTTTCCATGGCACGTTCCAAGTCGGATTTAAGATAACCGAATCAAGCTTTATCTCTAAGAGTGGTGTTTTTCTCGATTTTCTCCCAACCACAACTTTAGATTCAAAAACCTCTTCCCCATCTTCCCAATACTTCATATCAAAACTAGGTACATTCACCACAATCAGTGAGTCTCTATTTCTTGGCCATAAGCGGGCACGCTCGGCGTTCAATGCTAGGGAAGTAAGTCGATCATCAAAGCCCATATTGATCCATTTGATCGTGTCTGGCCCGATGATCCCATCATCCGTAAGACCGTGCATGCGTTGGAAAGATTTAATCGCCTTTTGCAGATCTCGATCGAACTTGGGAAAATCGACCGCGATCATCGAGGTATCAACACCAACCAAAGCAATGCGCTCAACAAGAACCGTCTTGTCTGAAAGCTCGTCACCCAAGCGCTTCAAACCTTTCTGTCTATATCGTTCAATATTGAGTTCAGAGGCGGTTTCTAACACCGAATAGGTTGCTTTGAATTGGTCAAAATCCCCAACAGGCGGCGCGTAAGACAACACCATCTCCAATAAGTAATCATTGGCAACGCTGCTTTTTAAGCTCATCAGAATATGCGGAGAAGGCGCAGGTAATTTGGAATGCAACTTGCCCGAGAAGTACCAATCTTTACCGGCAAGCGGCGCATTTTCAACGTAGCTCAGGTAGTAGATAAAAGTATCGGTAAGTAATATGTCCAACTCTTGCCATTGAGCATGGGATTGATAGTGACGGATTTGCTTGAGTTGTCGCTCGAAGAGTGGTGCCATTTGCGCTTGTTCAAGAAGCGACAATTGGAACTCAAACGCTTTAACCAGCTCAGGAGAATCCCAAAGAATAGGCAGAGACGAGTCTTGATAAATACTCTGGGTAAGCTCTGGATAAATCAGCATAAAAGAGAGCTCCGAATCAGCCGGAATAAATCGGCTCTCGTCAGAACTCGTATAGCTCCATGCGTGCACAGAAACTAGAACTAATAATCCACAGAAGTATTTTGCGAACATGCTTAACTCCATCACCAACCATCTCATAAGTATGGCAAAGAAATCGGAGTAAGCATGTTATTTTTAAGAGGCTTTATAAATCAGATTGAACTCCAATGGTTATCCCACTGGACCGATGATTGTTGAGTTGATTTCTCATAAGGCTTGCTCTGGCTTACCACACTTCCCGCCCCAGAGCTTAATCGAAACTCACCATCAAGCAGCACAGCGCCAGAAGCATCAGATAATGCAGAGAGTTCTACTAACTCTTTGGTTTCTTTAGACCAAATACCGTAGCAGTTGCCTCTTGGCGAAGTCGCAATAATCCAATCATCTGACGCCGCAATACTGGCGATATAGTGATTGAACCTTGCCCATTGCTCTGGCTCTGCGTTCAGTGATTCAAACTTTCCGCCTTTAGTATGCATCGCCAATAGCGAAGGATACTCATCTGGTTCACCACGATATTGCTGGCCACAAAGCACGGATTCAGCACCATCATGGGCTAAGTGTCGAATGCTCAGCTTCTTATCCAACAATTCAACCTGATCAAGTAACACACCTTCAGGAGAAACATAACTCAAGCTCGGCTGCATCGAATCGAGGTTTTTCGGTGTTCTACCATCAGTATGAACGCCACCAACGCCGATCGCGAGATTACCATCCGGCACGATGATCACTTCATGTGGGCCGATACCGAAACCAGTGAACTCTTCGACCTTACGATAGCCTTGCGCGACATCGTAAACGCCAATCACGCCTTGGCTGGTGTCCGTTTTCCCTTCTGTGGCATACAGTAACTTGCCATCTAATGAGTAAACCCCATGACCATAGAAGTGGCGGTTGTTACCTTTCACCACCATTTTGATCTGCTGACCGTTTTTATAGTCAAACACCATAAAATAGTCACCAGGACGACGAGCAAAAACCACCGCATGCGATGAGGTTGGGCAAATCGCGACGCCATGGCCACGATTGGGGATGGGAAGTTGGCTCAGTGGCATGCCAAATTCGTCAGCCACAACTGCAGAATATTGACCACGACCATTAAGCGCACAGCCAATCAGTTGGGGATCGTTCGACGCACTCACCCCATCCTTTCGAGTCGCACACCCAAACGGAAGCAATGGAACAGCTGCACAACCCAGTGCAGCCTTGAGTAACGATCTTCGCGTATTATCAGTCACCATCGGTAGCATTAAATCCTATTACCACGCCAAGCTCTATCGCTACTTCTTCATGAATCAGGTACTTCAAACGTTCTAGTTTGTTGTATTGAGTCAGCACCTCTCGGTAGCCCTCTTTGCTCTGTAATAGAGTAAACAAGCTAGAGTCTGTAGGCCAAGTATCTAAGGTTAGCGTGAACTGGGCAGCTACACGATCGGCAAGGTCATTTAAGCCCTTTTCTCTCAATAAACCATCAAGACCATTACCATCTGCTAAGTACAATTTCTCTAGCGCCGCTACGTTCGATTTCAGCTGAGTCATTGAGGTTTGAGCGCGCCATGATTCCGAGAAGTAAGGGCGCGGATGACCAATTTTCGCCATCGGGCGACTCAGCTTTTTCATGCTGTAATCAAGTTGGTTGGTCAACAAAGCGATGTACTCCGATTCCCAACGCATCTCGTCCAGTGCTAACCACGGGTTAACCTGCCAAGCTTCAGCAATAGAGGCCGATTTCATCGCCAGGTTTTGTGCGATAGCTTGTGAAGATAGACAACCTGAAGCTTTGTCTTGAAGCAATGGAGATTGCTCGTCGTACAGAGACCACTCCAAGGCGCCAAGCCCTTGAACAGTCACACTCTGCTGTGCGATTTCATCTTGTGACCAAGCTTTATCTTGCTGAGTCAGTTGACGCATTTTTAGACCTGTGGTGTTCTTTTTGTCTGGCCAAAACTGAACATTCCAGCTCTGTTCCAATGCCGCTGTTGGGCCTCTTTCTTGTCCTTGCAGTGCCATCCAGCTGTTCATGGTGAGCTGCCACTGATTTTCCAACGCATCCAGCTCAATATTGTTGGTTTCACAGTAACCCTGCATCAAGACTTCCAGCTCACCGGCTTGCTTAGCGAATAGCACGGCTGAATCAAACTCTTGTTGATACACGCTACGGCTGATATGAGCAGTCGTGTCTGCTTGATAAGAGACACCGTTAACCTCAGATGAAGCCGTTTGCTCACCCGATGACTGGCAGCCTGCCATGATTAATACCGACAAGGGCATTAACAAAAATTTATGTGCCATGCTGTTACCTTACTTCCTAGTTTTTCTTTCAATTATATGAGTTCAATAAATATGAAACGACCGCTGGCCTCGTATTCCTACAAGTTCAGCGGTAGTCAGTCTTTTGTTAGCGGTTTTCTTAAGTAACTAAGCCGTTGGCTTAACTGAATTCAAGACAGCCTATAATGAGTCCAAAAACGCTAGTAGTGCTTCGCGTTCACTGCTACTCAAAGCTAATACTTTTTGTTTTGCCATTTCTGCTTCACCACCATGCCAAAGTACCGCTTCCATAACGTTTCTTGCGCGACCGTCATGAAGTAAGAACGTATGACCGTTCACTTCTTTGGTATAACCTAATCCCCAAAGTGGTGTGGTACGCCACTCTTGACCATTGGCAAGATACTCAGGGCGATTGTCCGCTAAGCCTTCACCCATGTCGTGTAGCAACATGTCGGTATATGGGCTAATTAACTGATTAGATAATGCAGACAGACCTTCTCGCTCTGCCGTGCGAATTTCAGCTTGGTGACAGCTTTGACAACCAATCTCTTTGAACAGATTTTTACCTTGAACAACCGCTGGGTTATCGACATTACGACGAACAGGTACCGCGAGATGCTGCGAATAGAACTCAACAAAATCTAAGATGTTGTCACTGACTTCTGGCTCGCCACCATTTGGAAAATCATCACAGGTTGATTGCGCTGATGTGCAGTTTTCATTCGGAAATAAGCTGCTTGTCAGGCCTAAGTCACCGTTAAATGCCGCCGCGTTTTGCTGCATTAAGTTTGGCTGCCCGGCTTTCCAACCGAAACGACCTAGCGCCATTTCATTGGTTTGAACATCAAGAACATAGTTGGCTTTACCCGACACGCCCTGTTTGTCTGCCAATTGCTGCTCTGCAAATCCAAGAATCGTTTCTTGTGGGATACTTTCAAGCAAACCAAGACCAATCATTGGCGGCGCCACTCGAGCTGAAAACTCGGTCTTAGGATGCATCTCGCCGAAAGCAAGTTCAGTAATATTTAAAGTGGGTTTACGCAGAGTAACGACGGTGCCGTCTTTGAATTCAACAGGAACATCCGTGTAGCTAATGTTCACTTTGCCCTCTGGTTTTACACCTTGAAGCGCAAAATCTTGTAGCTGACCGCCGTACGTCGGCTCTGGAATTCCACCATCTCGAATGAAGGCTTGTCGCTGCTCAGGCGTTTCAGCCGGAATGCTTAAACGAACCAACATGGATACTGCGTTCTCATCTCCTTCTTCTGGCGCGTGACCACGACCATCTTTGATGTGGCAGTTTTGACAGCCGTTAGTATTAAATAGTGGTCCTAACCCATCACGAGCATCGGTTGATGACGGTGCAGGAACCCAAGGGTTTCTAAAGAAGCTATTACCTACGCTGAAATCCAAGCGCTTACTCATTGGTAGATTGGCTGCGGGAAGGGAAAAAGCGTTCGCTCCTTCTTTCTTCACGGTCGTTTTGCCGCCAGAGTAGGTTTCATGAGCGTGTAATGGAGATACGAAAAACAGTGCGGTTAATAGTGAGGCTGAGAGATACGACTTCATACATTGCCTTGCTGTGTTTTTGATTTTAGTTTTTATGTGGGTGTGGCTTTCTTGAGGATCAAACAATTAAGGGCTCAATCAGAGCCCTTACATTTGTGTCGGCTCGGGTTCTTAGAACTCGTGATCCGCTGTGTCTGGGTTTAGGCTATCAATGCCAATCACACCCGCAGCACGCTCAATAGCCGCTGTTTGAGACACTAGCGCAACAATTGTTTTGTTTACTAGTGCATTACCCGCAGCGTTGTCAGCAGCGATTAGCTGATCGAAGTGCTGGTTGTTTTTCTCTGCAGACGTTACTAATTCGCCTACTTGTGCACGTGCTAGGTCAAACTGCTTTTGAATCTCTTTCGCAGCTTGCTCATCTTTTTGCTCAACTAGGTCAAACAGGCTTGGACCTGAAAGTAAAGTACCGTCTTCACGCTTGTATAGACCCGTGTAAACGTTGTAGATACCTTGCTCGTTGTAGTAATGAGAGTTATGCGTGTTATCAGAGAAGCAATCGTGCTCATCTTCGGTAGAGTTCGCTTCTAATGCCACCTTCATACGCTCACCAGCAAGCTCACCAAGAGACAGTGAACCCATGCCGAATAGCATTTTACGTAGGCCGTTTTCACTTGATTCAGAAAGAAGCTCTTGACGGTAGTTACCTTTCTCGCCTTCAGCCCATTGCTTTTCCATCCACTCTAGGTCTTGAATTAGTAGCTCAGCTGATGCTTTTAGGTATGCGCCACGACGGTCACAGTTGCCATTTGTACACTCAGCACCAACAACGAAGTCAGTGTAAGCACGCTCACCTGCACCTGAGTTTGTGCCATTCAGATCTTGACCCCAAAGTAGGAATTCAATCGCGTGGTAACCCGATGCTACGTTTGCTTCAGAACCACCGATCTCGTTTAGCTCTGCGATTAGCTCAGGTGTAATGTTCGTCGCATCTACTGTCGTCTGACCAATTTGGAACGTTTTGTTTGCAACGATGTTAGCGCTTGCGCCTTCGTTACCTAGTTCGTATTGGTAATCAGAAGAAACGTAATCGATCAGACCTTCATCTAGTGGCCATGCGTTTAGTTGACCTTCCCAATCATCGACAACCACGTTACCGAAGCGGAATACTTCAGACTGCTGGTATGGTACGCGAGATTCAAGCCAAGCTAGTTTTACTTTTTCGAAGTTGCCAGCAGAAGGAGAAGCTAAGAAGGTATCGATAGAAGAGTTCAACGCTTTTGCTGTGATTACTGAATCAGCAAATACCGCGTGTGCAATATCTGCGTAATGTTCTACTACTTGATCTTGAGTTACTGCAGCGAAAGAAGAAGCAGAGGCAAAAATGAGTGACGAAGTTACGGCTTTTGTCACTAAAGATTTGATAGTCATGAAGCATCCTTGTTGAGCTTTAAATTATTATTCGTAGTAATAGTACAAACCATTATCATTTGCACTACGGATTGGAATAATACAAACTTACAATTTTATTGCAAGATAAATACAAAAAAACCTCACATACGTGAGGTCTTTAAACGTTTTTGTGTTAAGCGCAACAAGCTGCGGATTAGATATCCAAGTTATGCTTGCCGTGTGAAACTTTCGCTTTTAGGTAGCTTTCATTACCAGATTTGATATGAGCAGATGTATTCACCACTTCTTCAATCTCGATACCATAAGACTTCAGCTCATTAATCTTCTTAGGGTTGTTTGTTACCAAGCGAATCTTAGGGATGCCCAAAGCACGCAGCATCTCAGCGGCTTCAGTGAAGTCACGCAAGTCATCACCAAAACCTAGGTGATTATTCGCTTCGTAGGTGTTCATCCCCTCGCTTTGAAGGCGGTACGCATCGATCTTGTTATATAAGCCAATACCACGACCCTCTTGACGTAAATAAAGAATCACGCCGCCAGTTTCACCCATAATTCTGATGGTTTCATCTAGCTGCTCACCGCAATCACAACGAGAAGAGTGGAAAACATCACCAGTCAGGCACTCAGAGTGCATACGAACAAGAGGTATGTCTTGTGTCTTGTCTGCTGATTTAAATATCACAGCAACATGCTCTTTATCTGTTTTCAATCCATGAAAAGACAGAAGTTCAGCATCTATACTGCTTGTTACCCCTACTTTGAAATCTATTCTGGCACGCACTTCCGCCATAGCTATACTCACTTGAAAATTCGATGTATTTAACAACACTACATTATATGTCTAGGCAATATTTTGTAGCTAACTATCTAATGATAGACACTATGAGGCTGTTAACAATTTTTTTCAAGGTCGACCTCGTACAAATTGTTATAATATAACAATTATTTTTCACATAAGAAAAAACCCCACATTGGGATGACCAACATGGGGTTATAAATTAATCAGTTGCGGCTAAGACTACGATTTTTTACAGAACGATCAACTTACTTGAGTTTGCTTCCAGATGACAAGCTGAACCCAAGCGTTCTCTAATTCGGTTAACTCTTCTTGAGTAAGCGTAGAAATGCTCGACTTTGCACTGTATTTTTCTGCCCATTTATCAGATCGGACATGAGTATGGAACTCTTTCTTTAAATTTGAGATTACGTTATCCACAGATACATCCTTATATAGCAGTGCTTAGCCTTTATAATCGGTCAATGTTACAAAATACAGGTCAATTGGTAAACAGTAATACACAATTTTTATGAGCTCTTCCTAACACTTTTTACTGATAAATATATAAATAAGAGAAATAATAGGCTCGGTAGCAACCAAAGTAATAGATTTGAAACCTTCATCGCCGGCTTATAAAGTACAAATTCACCAAATCTTTCCGTCATATATCGAGTAATCTCATTATTACTCTTCCCTGCTTTCACCATATTGAACACAACAAGGCGTAAGTCTTTTGCTATTGGTGAGTTAGATTCAATCAGATTTTGGTTTTGACATTGTGGGCAGCGTAACGTTTTCGCCAAGCTAATAGCACGTTGCTGTTGTTCTGGGTTTTCAAACTCAAACAGTTCAACTTGAATACTCGTCTCTGTATTACTGGCAGTAAACAGATCTTCAGCCATGGTTGAAAGGCTAATCACTAAAAGAGCTGACAGCATAAACAAGGTTTGTATTAGAGACTTCATCATCCATTCACACCATCAAAATACATCGCAAGCTCATCTTTCCATACCATTTCATTAATCACGCCCAATAGCTTTTTAATGATCTGGCCATTGGCATCAACCAAATACGTTTCAGGTGTGCCGATTACGCCCAACTCTAACGCTAACTTGCCTTGAGGGTCACTGATCACGGTTAAGTACGGGTTGCCATCGTTCGATAACACGTTAATCGCAGCCCCAGAGTTATCTCGATAATTGAGCCCAACGATGGGAATGCCTTTATCGTGAAGTTGAAGCAAAAATGAATGTTCGGTTTTACATATCCCGCACCAAGATGCCCATACATTAACCAGTTGATAAGGGTGCTGCGTGACATCAGTAAGCGTAACTTTCTGCTGACCACTGACGCCTTCACTATTCACTAACGCACTCGATGTAAATTCTGGAAATGCCCTTTGTTGTTCAGACACCATGGTCGATTGCTGCTTATTATCAAGCGCAAAGACAAATCCCAGCACCACAATCAATGCTAAGGCAATTAGAGTAATTAGCTTGTTACGAACGCTGTTATGCATACTGTGACGCCTTAACGGTTTTCTTTTTACGATGAGTCAATGAGAGCAAAGCGCCGATAATGGAGAACAGCCCACCAAACCAGATCCAGCGCGCATACGCCTTATACTGAACACGAAATGCGTAAGCGGTGGAATCGACTTTCTCGCCCATGGTGATATAAACATCGCCATGCCAGAACCACTTCATTGCAGGCTCACTCATGTTCATAACACGAACTTGGTAGTGTCTTCTTTCTGGCGCGATGGAAAAGCTTTGCTCGCTAGCATCTAATTCGAGTATCGCTTTTTCTGCAGTAAAGTTGGAGGCGACATAGAGCTCGGTATCACGATGAGAGAGCGTCCAGCCCATAAACTCAACCTCTTCACCTGGGCTCAATTTGTAACTTCGCTCAAATGAATGGTAACTGTTCATCGCGGCACCTATCGCTAATACTGCGACACCCACATGCGCCAACGTCATCACCCATACTTTGCGTTGAAACTTAGAGTTGCGCGTTACCGCTAAGCCGTAAACATGAGTCAGGGCTACCCAAAACGCAATTGACCATGTCATTAGCACCATCACTTGGATCGCTTCAACTTGCAAAACATAAGTTACAAAGCCAAGACAGAGAGACAATAAGGCAATAATTCCAATCACACCTTTCGACGCTTGAGGTTTGATACTGAGCAATGGCGCTAACCCTATCACTCCCATCGCAAGAAGAGCCAATGGCGCAATAAGAAGATTAAAGTAAGGTGCGCCCACAGAGATATTTCCAAGGCCAAGTAATTCAAAAACCATTGGGTAGAAGGTACCAAACACCACCACCGCCGTACCCAGTACAAATATAAGTACCGCCACTAAACTCAAAAAACTTTTACTCGCAAAGCTAGTGATTGGATTCGACTCGAAAGATTCACCACGAACAATAAGAAGAGAAAACGAACTCACTAACACCAAAACCAGTATCAGCAACAGCGCGATACCTTTGGTTGGGTCAACAGCAAAAGCATGAACGGAAGTGAGGACGCCAGATCGAACAATAAAAGTACCGAGGATACTTAAACAAAACGTAATGAAAGCAAGGCTAAGTGACCACTTCAGCAACTGTTGCTTGCCTTTAGCAACACCTAGGCTGTGCAGTAAAGCGGTCGAAGTAAGCCACGGCAACAAACTTGCATTTTCTACCGGGTCCCAGAACCACCAACCACCCCACCCTAACTCGTAGTATGCCCACCAAGAACCAAGAATGATCCCTGCGGTTAAAAAGATCCAAGCGACCAAACAACAACTGCGACAATGAGCGACCCAATCGAACTCAATCGGATCCACCAGCAAAGCGGCCACAGCAAATGCCAAGACCACAGAGAAACCAACATAACCCAAATACAACAGAGGCGGATGGAATATCAAACCAACGTCTTGCAGCATTGGGTTAAGGTCACGCCCTTCAAGTGGCAAGGTCGAATTCAGTTCAAATGGATTCGAAGCAAATAAGGTAAACCATGCAAATATCGCGAGTAACACATTCATCACCCACAATACGCGGCTCTGATACTCAGAAGAATATTGCTTTTGTAGGGCAATCACACCCGACCAACAGCTAATGGTTAAGACCCAAAATAGCAATGAGCCTTCATGTCCAGCCCACACAGCGGCCATTTTGAAGAAGGTGGGTAATTGAGTATTGGAGTGTTCTGCAACATAGAGGATGGAAAAGTCGTCACCTACAAAGGCATAGCCAAGTAAAACGATAGCGCCAATGGAAAACAAAGCGCTAGAGAGGGAGAAACTGCGAATTAAAGCCACATTTTGTGCTTGTTTAGTTAGCATTTGATACATCGAATACACAGCGATAATGCTGCTGAGAACAGCGACCAAAATTAAACTAAACAGCCCCAAAGAACCGACCATATCACCTCAATCAGGCTCTACCTAAGCAGAACCAAGTTAAACCATTATTGGCATTGATTGCTCAACTAGCTGATGTAACTCAACTAGCTATTGCTACTCAGCGAAAAGAAATTTAGTGAGCAGATGTTTAGTATCCAACATCCACTCACTTATAACCTTGAGCGAAATTAAGCTAACGTTAATTGTCCTGCATAAAGGACAAACGTTCTTAGCATTAATACGCCCATCAGACTCAATGAAGTAACAGAGAAAATATACACAGTACTATGGCGAACCGATGCTGGTGTCACGGCGTTAAGCAACAAGGGTAAAACCATACCCACACCAATTACGCCATACCAGAACCAACTTGCCCAGAAACCACCGCCAATCGCGTTCCATACTGCCTGCTCACTTTGACCACCAGCAAATATCAACCCAGTGAAGAAAGTAACAAGGACAAACAGTTCAAACATAACAACAGGACGTTCGAAGCCGTGGATCCAAGAAATACTCGCACTATGCGGAGACTCCTTAAAGACCAACACACCAAATAAAATACATGCCGCCGCTCCCGAGGATAAACTCGAGAATAAGAACAATATCGGCAACACTGGGTTATTCAGCATTGGGAAGGTATTTAGCGCAGAGAGTAAGAAGCCAGTGTAAGCCGCAAGTAATAGCGCAAGCACAGCTAAGAATATTTCAAAAACATTCTCAAAAGATTCTAATTTGCCAATCCAGTTACTGACAAAATCGAGTCGCCCTTTTAACCATGCTTGATCACTCAAGAATACGGCAATCTGATTTCGGAATATAATGCCGATCCAAACAAATAGGATCACCATATACACTTGGAATAAGATCACACCCATCGACATCACTGACGTCGGATTATAAAAGATCATGATCTTCCAAAATGATAGTGGTTTCGTCAGGTGGAAAACCAAGATCAATAAACCTGAGATGATCCCGAATGGTGCTAGAAAAGCCGTTGCCTTTAATACACCATTATTCGCTGGATCGTCCTCAATCACCTTTCTCTTAAGGTAAATCGAGATCATCACTGCACCCGCTGACATACCCGCCAAAAACAGATAGATAGCAATGATCCAGTCCCAAACCACGGTACCTGATTGAAACGCTGTATCCCATGCACTCATAATCAAATCTCCCCTTTTTGGTGTGGCACTTTATAGAGTTTTGGCTGAGTACCTAGATAAGCCTTATCTCTGTAAACCACTTCAGATTTAAGTACCTGGTTTATCTCGCTCTTAGGGTCATTTAAGTCGCCAAATATCAGCGCATTGGTAGGGCAAGATTCAACACAAGCAGGTAATTTAACTTGCGCAAGATTGGTATCGCGGCAGAAGTTACATTTGTCGGCCGACTTATTCTTAGGATGGAAGAAGCGCACTTGATATGGACAAGCTAGCAGGCAATAACCACAGCCGACACACTTCTCTTTATGTACATCAACAATTCCTGTCTTCTCATCTTTATAGGCGGCGCCTGTTGGGCAAACCATCACACAAGGTGCATTATCACAATGTTGACAAGAGTTACGAGTGAAACGGTAATCAACATTTGGATATTCACCTTGAGGTTCGCTCTTTATGATTTCTAAGCGCGATACGCCTTCAGGCACTTTGTTTACTTCACGACACGCCTCAGTACAAGCAGTACAGCCAATACAAGCGGTTTCGTCATGAACCATTCCGTAACGCTTGGTGCCATCTTCCTGAACATTAGCCAGCGTTTTGCGGCTTGTTACTGCCGCAGTTCCCGCTACACCTGTGGTAAAAATAACGGCACCCGCGCCAGCTAAAAAGTTTCTTCTTGAGCAGCTCATAGATTACTCCCCTTCTTTCTTCTGGTTGAAGTCTGAATGGCAATCCACACACAGCTTGATGGTTTGCTTTTTATCTAAGCCAAGCACCTTCGCTTCACTCGCATGCACATCGTGACAGTTTGAACACGTTAAGTTTTGTGCGTGTACGTCATGAGTCCAACTCGCTTCGCGCAGATCATCAGGCTTATGACAATCTATACATTGGCTGTTGGCATCTAGGATTAAGCTAGGATCGAGGAAAACCTTTTCGGTTCCGGGTTGTGATTGAGCCGCGCGATACTTCACCACCTCAGGTGCACCATCACGGTGATCGGGGCCAATAGAACTATGACAATCTGTGCAATTCACTTCACGGCCAAGCAAAGCGTGCGCACTCTCACCATGTGAACCAAATACCGTTTCTTTAGAATCTTTATGGCATTGGACACACTTGTAATCTTTGTCACGTATTAATTCGACTTCATGTCTTGTTGACTCTCCTACTGGCGTAACAGCAGGCTCTGCAACAGCATGAATGGAATAACCATAGAGGCAGAATGCTAGAAGGGATTTAAGCATTATGACTATGGCCAATTTAATATTGCCCATTTTATCCTTTCCTTATACCGGCATTATTTAACTCTCAACTAAATAATATTCCGGTTAAACAAAAGTACCCTTAAACGATATTATTACCGCTTAAATGATATCAATTCTTATTTTGGATAAGCCACAACGCTTTCTATATTTAGAATATACCCCTAATTAGGTAAAGCGAAATATACAAAGGGTAATATGTGAACACAATCACCCTATTTATAGTGAGGGCATGTCGGGTAATTGTTTGTTATATATGATAATAATTCTCAATAAGACCAGTCTAACTTGATGTCCACATACCCCTTTAGGGTTATATAAACTTCAACGTGATTGAAGTCACTGTCATTAATTGATCTAAAACAAGCAAACATCCGACACGTAACAAAATGTGTTTATTTATGAATTAATATAAACAGCAATTCTCCAGTTCTTAATTTGAATAGCAAACTCACAACGCTTGGTATAAAAATCAGTATATTGGAGATATCACTGTGAAAAAGCATTGGATACGTAATTCCGTCACAGCATTATTAATGGTTAGCGCATCACTAGTAAGCGCGACCAGTTTTGCTGCGTCTGAACAAAAAGAAATTGGTGATCCTCGTAACGATCAGTTCGAGCAAAACCACCCAGATCAATACCATTCATGGAGACAAACGTCAGAGAGCGAAGCCATTGAAGACGCACTAAAAGAAGATCCAAACATGGTTATTCTATGGGCGGGCTACGGTTTCGCGAAAGACTACAACAAAGCCCGCGGCCACTTTTATGCGGTTGATGATGTAAGACAAACCCTGCGTACTGGCGGACCAACCGACGAAAATTCAGGCCCAATGCCAATGGCGTGCTGGAGCTGTAAAAGCCCAGACGTAGCACGCGTTATTGAAGAGCGTGGTGAAGACGGCTACTTTGAAGGTAAATGGGCTCGTCTTGGCAGCGAGATAGTCAATCCAATTGGTTGTGCCGACTGTCACGATACTCAAAGTGAAGGCTTTAAAAATGGCGAACCTGCACTAAAGATCACTCGTCCTTATGTTGAACGTGCGTTCGATGCGATTGGGAAGAACTTCGAAGAGCAAGGTCGCTTTGATCAGCAAGCCTCTGTGTGTGCTCAGTGTCACGTGGAATACTACTTCACGGGTCCAACAAAAGGTGTGAAATTCCCTTGGGATAAAGGGACGCGTGTTGAACAGATGGAAGAGTACTACGATCAGATTGGTTTTAAAGATTGGACACATAAAGTCTCTAAAGCACCAATGCTAAAGGCTCAGCACCCAGGTTACGAAACTTGGCGTGAAGGTATTCACGGTAAGAACAACGTCGCTTGTGTTGACTGCCACATGCCTAAAGTGACGAAAGAAGACGGTACCGTTTACACCGACCATAAAGTAGGTAACCCGTTTGACCGCTTCGAAGACACTTGTGCTAACTGCCATACTCAATCTAAAGAGACCATGCGTAACATCGTTTCAAGCCGCAAAGCTCAAGTACTAAACATGAAGCTGACCGCTGAGAAACAAATCGTAGCCGCTCACTTTGAAGCAGGCGCAGCATGGGAAGCAGGCGCAACAGAACAAGAGATGGCACCTATCTTACAAGATATTCGTCATGCGCAATGGCGTTGGGACTACGCTATCGCATCTCATGGTGTTCACATGCACGCGCCTGAAGTAGCCCTAGAGGTTCTTGGAACGGCGGTTGACCGCGCAGCAGACGCGCGAACTAAGATTGTTCGTCTACTTGCGAAGAAAGGCATTACCGATCCAATCGAGATTCCAGATATCTCAACCAAAGAAGCCGCTCAGAAAGCGCTAGGAATGGACATGGATAAGATGAATGCTGAGAAGCAACACTTCTTAGACACCGTGGTTCCTAAGTGGGAAGAGCAAGCTGAAAAGCGTGAAGCTAACTACGAATACTAGTTCCTTCAAATAGACCAATAAGATAAAACCAGTCACACTGTAAAGGTGTGGCTGGTTTTTTAGATTTAGGCGCACTCAACCGTCCCAATTTCACATTACCTTTTAGCTAATTCAAGGAACAAAGAATGAAGCACTTACTTTCGCTTTCGGCATTATGCATCGCATTAACAAGTTCAGGACTTCACGCCTCAGAACGAGCAGAAACAGGGTGGGAAATGATTGAGGAAGGTGCGCTGGTCGTTGATGTCAGGACACCAGGAGAGTTCAAGCAAGGTCATCTGGACAATGCGATTAACTACCCTCTTTCTGAAGTCGCTACGCACTTTGCCAGCATAGACAAAGCTCAACCTATCGTTTTGTATTGCCGCAGTGGTAACCGCTCAGGACAAGCTTACCAGTATTTGAAAGCTCAAGGGTTTACACAGATCCACAACGCTGGCGGTTTAATTGAGATGCAAGAAAGCAAATAATCTCGAAATTACAGATAGTGCCCGTTTAACGGATCATTTGCTTAGCTTGGTTGATCGAATGGATGATAGAGACACGATCAATGCCTTTCTGGTTAGAATCGAGAATTTGAGTCCAAGCATCGATCGCTTGTTGGTAGCGCATACTGATGAAGTGATCGGTCGCTATCAACATCAATGCCGTACGATCGTTGGGATCAAGCTCCATGGATTGATTTAAGAGCACTTTCACATCATCACTCATCGCCTGTGAACTTAGGTAATACAAGGCGCTCGCTTTAGCTGCATAAAGCCCTGAAGGCGCCTGTGGGTCTAAACGAATCGCATAGTCGTAACAGGTAAATGCAGCATCAAACTCCCCTTTCTGCATATAAACACCACCAAGCTTAAACCAAAGGTCTGATTGATTAGGGTCTTGCTCCAGGCTCTGCTGAAGTTCATTTTGGAAATCTGTTGCTGTATAGCTGCTGTCGTCACTTGAAGTAAGTTGAGGGGCTTCTTGTTTCATCTGAGACCAAACCAGAATGCTGGCTAATATCGCCACACATGAAATAAGGAGGTTGCCTTTAAGATGACTGGTTTTTCTGTTTGATGCGATCACGATTGCCACTAGAAATAGGCTCATTAGCAGCAAAGCAATCAGTAACCAGATATCCATTCCATTCTCCTTTCATTGACGCTTTACTGTACCTTTTTCTCACTAAAACAATATTGATCGAGGTTTAGCTATTGGCTTTTAAACAAGTCACAGCCAAATTCTAGGTAATAAAAAACCGAGCACAATGGCTCGGCTTTTTGTCTCAACTTCTATTTATAGAAGTGAAAGATTACTCAGTGTCTTGCTCGCTATCAGAAGCGTCTGATGCTTGCTCTTCACTTGATTCAGAAACGACTGCTGCTTCAGCGTTTGCTACTTCAGCTTCGCCTTCAACAACCTCAGCTTCTTCTACTTCGTCGATACGTTGTAGACCTACAACGTTCTCGTCGTCAGAAGTACGAATCAGTGTTACACCTTGAGTGTTACGACCAACTTGGCTCACTTCCGCAACGCGAGTACGTACTAGCGTACCTGCGTCGGTGATCATCATCATTTCGTCGCCTTCTTCAACTTGAACAGCGCCAACAACTGGGCCATTACGTTCAGAGACTTTGATAGAAACCACACCTTGCGTTGCACGGCCTTTCGTTGGGTATTCAGCTAGTTCAGTACGCTTACCGTAACCGTTTTGAGTCACAGTTAGGATATCGCCTTCGTTAGAAGGAACAATCAACGATACTACTTGATCGTCTTCTGGAAGCTTCATACCACGAACACCAGAGGCAGTACGGCCCATTGCACGTACTTTGTCCTCGTTAAAGCGAACAACTTTGCCCGATTTAGAGAACAGCATGATGTCGCTATCACCGTTAGTGATGTCAACGCCAATCAGTGAATCATCGTCACGTAGGTTAACTGCAATTAGGCCGTTAGCACGTACGTTTGCGAACTGATCCAGTGATGTCTTCTTAACAGTACCGTCACCCGTTGCCATGAAGATGAATTTCTCGTTAGAGAACTCAGAAACAGGCAGGATAGCCGTGATACGCTCACCTTCTTCTAGAGGAAGAATGTTAACGATAGGCTTACCACGAGCAGTACGACTTGCTAATGGCAGTTGGTAAACTTTCAGACGGTATGTCTTACCACGAGTAGAGAAACATAGGATGTTATCGTGAGTATTAGCAACAAGCAGACGCTCAATGTAATCCTCATCTTTCATCTTAGTTGCACTCTTACCTTTACCACCACGACGCTGAGCTTCGTAGTCGCTTAGGATTTGGTACTTAACGTAACCTGCGTTAGAAAGCGTTACTACAACGTCTTCTTGAGCAATCAGCTCTTCCATGTCGATGTCATGAACTGCCGCTGTGATTTCTGTACGACGCTCGTCGCCATAGATTTCACGTACTGCTTCAAGTTCTTCACGGATAACTTCCATCAAACGCTCAGTGCTTGCAAGAATGTGCATTAGCTCAGCGATTTCTTCTAGAAGGGCTTTGTACTCGTCTAGAATCTTCTCGTGCTCAAGGCCTGTTAGGCGGTGAAGACGAAGTTCTAGAATTGCTTGTGCTTGTGTTTCCGTTAGGAAGTATTGACCATCGCGGATGCCGTATTGGTCTTCTAACCAATCAGGACGAGCTGCGTCAGTACCTGCACGCTCAAGCATTGAAGCAACGTTACCAAGATCCCAACCACGAGACACTAAACCAACTTTAGCTTCTGCTGGTGTTGGCGCGCTCTTGATCAGTTCAATGATTTCATCAATGTTAGCAAGTGCTAGAGACAATGCTTCAAGGATGTGTGCACGGTCGCGTGCTTTCTTCAATTCGAAGATAGTACGACGAGTCACAACTTCGCGACGGTGGTCTACGAAGCACTTAAGCATGTCTTTGATGTTGAACAACTGTGGTTGACCGTTATTCAACGCAACCATGTTGATACCGAAAGTCGTTTGCAGTTGAGTTTGAGCGTATAGGTTGTTAAGAACCACTTCGCCTACTGCATCACGCTTACATTCAATAACAATACGCATACCGTCTTTATCAGACTCGTCACGCAGTGCACTGATGCCTTCTACTTTCTTATCTTTAACCAGTTCAGCAATCTTCTCGATCAAACGAGCTTTGTTTACTTGGTAAGGGATCTCAGTAACGATAATGGTTTCTTTACCATTCTTCTCTACTTCGATATCCGCTTTTGAACGCATGTAAACCTTACCGCGGCCAGTCTTGTAAGCATCTACGATGCCTTTACGACCACTGATAAGTGCTGCTGTTGGGAAGTCAGGACCAGGGATATAGTCCATTAGCTCATCAATAGTGATATCTTCATTATTGATAAATGCTAAACAGCCATCAACAACTTCACCAAGGTTATGTGGTGGGATGTTGGTAGCCATACCTACTGCGATACCAGAAGCACCGTTTACCAATAGGTTAGGAATTTTTGTAGGAAGTACTGCTGGAATTTGTTCTGTACCATCGTAGTTCGGTACGTAATCCACAGTTTCCTTATCAAGGTCAGCCAGGAGCTCGTGAGCAATTTTCGCCATACGAACTTCGGTATAACGCATTGCAGCCGCGGAGTCGCCATCGATAGAACCAAAGTTACCTTGGCCATCAACTAGCATGTAACGCAGTGAGAACGGTTGCGCCATACGAACAATAGTATCGTATACAGCACTATCACCATGTGGGTGGTATTTACCGATTACATCACCTACTACACGAGCAGACTTTTTATATGGTTTGTTCCAATCATTACCTAGTACATTCATCGCGAACAAAACGCGGCGGTGTACAGGTTTTAGGCCATCACGCACATCTGGAAGGGCACGACCAACGATGACGGACATCGCGTAGTCTAGGTATGAACCTCTAAGCTCATCTTCAATATTTACGGGCGTGATCTCTTTCGCTAGATCGCTCATAGAGCCATTTTCCCTCTATAGTCAGATCGTATTTTTGAATACGTATAAGACCGAAAAATATAACACAAATTTACCTACGGAGGCATCACTTTCCCTCTCCTTTTACCATCTTGTGACCCTTGTAGCCAATCAATTGATGAGAAATTGCACCTCCGCATCATATCTTGCTGAAACATGGTCACTTTACATCCAATAAACTAGCAAAATTGTAGATCTTCTGGTCAGCGCGAAAAGGCAAGTTATAATGCCTGCAATTTCATGGATGCATTATTTAACTTGGAAATGCCGATTATGACTAAATCACAGAACGTAGACCCAGCAGAAATCAAGAAATTCGAAGACATGGCGTCACGCTGGTGGGATCTAGAAGGCGAATTTAAGCCACTACATCAAATCAACCCACTGCGACTAAATTACGTATTAGAGAAGACTGAAGGCCTATTTGGTAAGAAAGTCCTCGATGTTGGCTGCGGCGGCGGTATTCTTGCAGAAAGCATGGCGGTTGAAGGTGCGATAGTGACAGGCCTAGACATGGGTAAAGAACCGCTAGAAGTCGCGCGCCTTCACGCATTAGAAACGGGCACCAAGCTCGATTACATCCAGAGCACTATCGAAGACCACGCAGAACAGAACCCACAGACGTACGATGTGGTAACGTGCATGGAAATGCTTGAACACGTTCCTGACCCACAATCTGTTATCACTGCCTGTTCGAAATTGGTGAAACCGGGCGGCCACGTGTTCTTTTCTACATTAAACCGTAATTTCAAATCTTACTTGTTTGCGATTGTTGGTGCAGAGAAGCTATTGAGGATCGTTCCAGAAGGCACTCATGAACACGAGAAGTTCATTCGCCCTGCTGAACTTATCAAGATGGTCGATAACACTCCGCTGCAAGAACTAGGGATTACAGGGCTGCACTACAATCCTCTTACGGACACTTATCGTTTAGGCACAAATGTAGACGTAAACTACATCGTCCACACGCAAAACTTTGGCTAAAAAATATCGGTAGCCCTACCGTAAAACCTTTTGTAAAAAAGACGAATGAAAAGAGTTGCAATTACCATAACTTTGCGACTTTTTTCAGTCTAAATTTCGTGCGCTAGCTTCCATTTTGACCACCTCGATTTAAATTTAATCGCCTAAAATCAATCGCCCATTTTGGCCAAAGATCAAGGAATTTTTTTTTATGGGCGTGCAAAAATAAAGCATCATTAAAAGCCGACTTTTATACAATCAAGTCACATATAACCTCATCAGTTAGTGGTCACTTACAGTTTTTTTTCAATCCACCACTTATCCACAAGCAACCCCATTTCTTTACCTTGAAAAATATCAGTTGTAGCACTATCTTGTAACCCAACAAACAAATGACCCCTATATGTTGTGTTTGAACTACAATGTATGGGTAGACCAAGATCACAAAGCCGAAACGTAATTTACAAAAATTACACAGAAATACACAAAAACACGGCCTTGTTCAGTTTTGTTAGGGAAATTAAGCAGAATGAACCAACAACTTACTGTTACCAAGCGTAACGGGCGCAAAGAAACGATCGATCTAGAGAAGATCCATCGCGTGATTACATGGGCAGCTGAAGGCTTGCACAATGTTTCTGTATCACAAGTAGAATTGAAAGCTCACATTCAGTTTTACGATGGCATCACCACTACTGACATTCATGAAACTATCATCAAGTCAGCAGCGGATTTAATCTCTGAAGAGACTCCTGATTACCAATATCTAGCAGCACGTCTGTCTGTATTCCACCTACGTAAAAAAGCGTACGGCGAATACGAGCCGCCTGCACTGTATGACCACGTTGCAAAACTGGTTGATATGGGTAAATACGATAGCCACCTTATGGAAGATTACACGAAAGCTGAATTCGAAGAGCTTGACGAGTACATCGACCACAAACGTGACTTAGACTTCTCTTACGCAGCGGTTAAGCAGCTCGAAGGTAAATACTTCGTGCAAAACCGTGTAACGAAAGAAATCTACGAGAGTGCTCAGTTCCTTTACATTTTAGTTGCTGCGTGTCTATTCGCTAAATACCCGAAATCGACTCGTCTTGACTACATCAAACGTTTTTACGACGCATCGTCTACGTTTAAGATTTCTCTACCTACACCGATCATGTCTGGTGTACGTACGCCTACTCGTCAATTCAGTTCTTGTGTACTGATCGAGTGTGGTGACAGCCTTGATTCTATCAACGCGACAGCAAGCTCAATTGTTCGTTACGTATCTCAACGTGCTGGTATTGGTATCAACGCAGGTCGTATCCGTGCGCTTGGTTCTGAAATCCGTAATGGTGAAGCGTTCCACACAGGCTGTATCCCTTTCTACAAATACTTCCAAACAGCAGTAAAATGTTGTTCTCAAGGTGGTGTTCGTGGCGGTGCAGCAACGGTATTCTACCCACTATGGCACGGTGAAGTTCAGTCTCTATTAGTACTGAAAAACAACCGCGGCGTTGAAGAGAACCGAGTTCGTCACATGGATTACGGCGTACAGCTGAACAAGCTTATGTACTCTCGCCTAGTTCAGGGTGGCAACATCAGCCTGTTCTCACCTTCAGACGTACCTGGCCTTTACGATGCGTTCTTCGAAAACCAAGACCGTTTTGAAGAGCTATACGTTAAGTACGAAAACGATCCTTCAGTGAAGCGTGAAACGGTTAAAGCCGTTGAGCTTTTCTCTCTGCTAATGCAAGAGCGTGCTTCTACTGGTCGTATCTACATTCAGAACGTTGACCACTGTAATACACACAGCCCGTTTGATTCTGAAGTAGCACCTGTTCGTCAATCGAACCTATGTCTAGAAATCGCGCTTCCTACTAAGCCACTTTCTAACGTAGAAGATGACGAAGGCGAAATTGCACTATGTACGCTTTCAGCATTCAACCTTGGCGCAATCAATGAACTGGACGACCTAGCAGAGCTTTCTGAGCTGGTTGTTCGTGCTCTAGATGCACTGCTTGATTACCAAGACTACCCGCTTCCAGCTGCATACAAGTCGACAATGAACCGTCGTACTTTAGGTGTAGGTGTAATCAACTACGCATACTACCTAGCGAAGAATGGTGTTAAGTACTCTGATGGCAGCGCGAATGGCCTGACTCACCGTACTTTTGAAGCAATTCAATACCACTTGCTAAAAGCATCTGTTGAACTAGCGAAAGAGCAAGGCCGTTGCCCATCTTTCCACGAGACCAACTACGCGAAAGGCCTACTGCCAATCGATACTTACAAAAAAGATATCGACTTAGTATGTGAAGAGCCACTGCACTACGATTGGGATTCTCTACGTGAAGAGATCATGGAGCACGGTCTGCGTAACTCTACGCTAACAGCGCTTATGCCTTCTGAGACATCGTCTCAAATCTCGAACGCGACTAACGGTATCGAGCCACCACGTGGTTACGTATCAGTGAAAGCATCGAAAGACGGCATCCTTAAGCAAGTGGTTCCAGATTTCCTAAATCTTAAAGAGAACTACGAGCTACTTTGGAACATTGGTTCTAACGACGGTTACCTACACCTAGTGGGTATCATGCAAAAATTCGTTGACCAAGCTATCTCTGCAAACACTAACTATGATCCAAGTGTTTACGACAGCGGTAAAGTACCAATGAAGAAGCTGCTTCAAGACCTACTAACAGCGTACAAGTACGGTGTTAAGACGCTTTACTACCATAACACTCGTGATGGTGCTAAAGACGACCAAGGCGATGCAGTTCAAGTGCCGGAAGAAGATTGTGAAGGCGGCGGTTGTAAGATCTAAACCGCAATAAACATTAAGACCCCAGAGAAGAGTTATCTTCTCTGGGTTTAAAGCATTAACAGGGTCCGTTTTATTACGGGTCTTTAAAGGATTTGAGGCATTTATGGCTTACAGTACTTTTTCTCAGCAAAAAAATGACCAACTAAAAGAACCAATGTTCTTGGGTCAGTCGGTAAACGTTGCACGTTACGACCAACAAAAATTCGAAATCTTCGAAAAGCTTATCGAGAAGCAGCTTTCTTTCTTCTGGCGTCCAGAAGAAGTAGATGTGTCTAGCGACCGTATCGACTACAACAAGCTTCCTGAGCATGAAAAGCACATCTTCATCTCTAACTTGAAGTACCAAACGCTTCTAGATTCAATCCAAGGCCGCAGCCCTAACGTTGCCCTACTTCCATTGGTATCTCTACCAGAAGTTGAAACTTGGATTGAAACTTGGTCTTTCTCTGAAACGATTCACTCTCGTTCTTACACGCACATCATCCGTAACATCGTGAATGATCCAGGCGTAGTATTCGACGACATCGTTGAAAATGAAGAGATTCTGAAGCGTGCTAAAGACATCGCTTTCTACTACGACGACCTAATCAAGCTAACGGCTGACTACCACCGCTACGGTGAAGGCAACCACAGCATCAACGGCGAAGACGTCAAGATTTCACTTCACGACCTGAAGAAGAAACTTTACCTATGTCTAATGTCTGTAAACGCACTAGAAGCGATTCGTTTCTACGTAAGTTTCGCATGTTCATTTGCATTCGCTGAGCGTGAGCTAATGGAAGGTAACGCGAAGATCATCAAGCTAATCGCTCGTGATGAAGCCCTTCACCTTACTGGTACACAGCACATGATCAACTTGCTACGCAATGGTCAAGATGATTTTGAATTCATGCAGATCGCTGAAGAGTGTAAGCAAGAGTGTTTCGACCTATTCAAAGAAGCGGCTGAGCAAGAGAAAGAGTGGGCAGAATACCTATTCAAAGATGGCTCTATGATTGGTCTGAACAAAGACATTCTTTGCCAATACGTTGAGTACATTACCAACATCCGTATGCAGGCTGTTGGCCTAGGTACGGCTTACCCAGCAGCAACGTCGAACCCAATTCCATGGATCAACGCTTGGTTGTCTTCAGATAACGTTCAAGTTGCTCCACAAGAAGCAGAAATCAGTTCTTACCTAGTTGGCCAAATCGACAACGAAGTAAAAGCTGACGACTTTGAAGGATTTGAGCTGTAATGCCAACAATCAAAATCAACAAACTGACTTCAATTGAATCTAACCCTTCAAACACTCTGTTGGAAACAATGGAACAAGCTGGGTTAGAGCCAGAATACAACTGCCGAGATGGTCACTGTGGCGCTTGCCGCTGCACGTTGGATTCTGGTGAGGTCGAGTACGTTGGTTTTGCTATGGCTTACACGCAAGGTAATGAGATATTGCCTTGTATCTGTAAAGCAAAGACTGAGCTATCGCTGAGTAACGTTATTCATAGAAACAAGCAAAAACGCGCATAAGCCAGCTGGCTTTAGGTCACTTTGTTCGAATATCGTCAATAAGAATCAAAAAAGGGTCCGCTTCCTTTAGGAATGCGGACCCTTTTCTATTTATGTCTTTAGGTATCTAAAGCAACTCGTCTATCACTCAACCAAATCTTCCTGTTGGCTTGTGTCATACAAAGCCAAACGTTTATTGCTGAGTCAGGTTAAGAGTCACAGAGCCAATATAACAAGCGCTTCGGCACTCTCCACAGCCGTTACACTTATCTTTGTCCACTGTAGGCAACTCTCCTACTTCGATGTGTATTGCACCAGCTGAACACGCCGTTTGGCATGCTGAACAGTCCATTTGCATGTAATTATTGCAGCTATCCGCAAAGCTCGGCTTGAGGTCGATATAAGGCGTGACCGTTGGATGAAGTGCGCCGGTCGGACACACTTCAGTGCATTTGTTACACATAGAACAACTGTTGTAATCCAAATTCAGCAGCGCACTGCCCTCTAGCATCTCAATAACGCTATTTGGACACGATTGTTCACACAATCCACAACCGTCGCAAAGACGCTCAAACAGCACCTCATCGACCGCTCTTGGCGGTCTTGCATGCAAGCGCTGTGATATCTCTTCATAATTCGCGGCTGCTTTAACCGGTTTAGAAAGTCGAGTTAAGAAACCGCGTCTATTTGAATTTATTTGTTCAGACATTAGTCGATATATAACTTTTTAGTAGCAACGTTTAAATTATATTCAGATATTAAGTACTTAAACCAATCTATTACATCAACCGATAGCTTTTTATAAAAAGATAACTCTGATGCTTTATTTAGTTTTTCTAAATAAACAGAAGACCAAGTTAATAAGTAACCCTCAAGTAATTCACCGGCTGAATTAATATTATTATTTTCTAACAAATACGCATGAGCGAATAACATTAAACCAAATTGATCTTCCGGCTCTCTTAACCCAGTGTCTAATTCAATCTGATTCAATTCTAAAAACTGGCGATACTCAACCGTAGAAGCACCAAACACAACGCGGTCTTTATCTAGGTACACAGAACCCCAAGGCGGAGCTGGCATGTCTCCAACGCCTTCAAACAGGCGGCTGAACTCTGCTGCGAGCGCATCTTCGTCTTCGCTTCTTAATGCCTGCAAGCATTCTTCAGAGAGTACTTCGCTCTCAACCAAAGCTTCGACAATGGTGATTAACTGTTCTTTACTTGTCGCTTGATAAAATAGCGAACCCAACAATTTATGCGTATCGATAATCATTATTATTTATATCCTTATAGGTTTAAAGATAATTATATTAATTAACTCATTTCATTCTTTGATCTATTTTATACATTCAATTCATAAACTTTAAATTCCACACTTATTTGATGCCAATCAATCAATAATTCGAAATAAATACATAAAGAACAAACTACCTATAAAGTGCTAGCTATCAATAGCAAAAGGCATCTTAGAATGACGAATAAGAAAGAATCTGGGGTAATGAATCTTACTCGAAGAGGCTTCATGAAAGCTTCCTCTGCAGTAGGTAGTGCAGCTGCACTTGCGGGCGGTATTGCATTACCTTTCAAATCCAAACCAGTAGCGGCTGCAGTTGCTGAAAATGTGGATGAGAAAATCGTATGGAGTGCATGTACAGTAAACTGTGGCTCTCGCTGCCCACTGCGTATGCATGTACAAAACGGTGAAATCAAATACGTAGAAACAGACAACACAGGCACTGACGAATACGGTCATCACCAAGTTCGTGCGTGTCTACGTGGTCGCTCGATGCGCCGCCGTGTTTATAACCCAGATCGCCTAAAGTACCCAATGAAACGTGTGGGTAAACGTGGTGAAGGTAAGTTTAAGCGTATTAGCTGGGAAGAGGCTTATGATGAAGTCGCTGGCACCATGCAACGCCTTATCAAAGACTACGGTAACGACACTATCTACCTAAACTACGGTACAGGTACGCTGGGCGGCACGGTTACTAAATCTTGGCCACCAGCTCAAACGCTGATTGCTCGTCTAATGAACCTAAGTGGTGGTTACTTAAACCATTACGGTGACTACTCAACAGCGCAAATCACGAAAGGCTTGAGCTACACCTACGGCGGTTGGGCAAACAACAACTCTTTCTCTGATTTAGAGAACACTAAACTTAACATTCAGTTTGGTAACAACCCTGCTGAGACGCGTATGTCTGGTGGCGGCCAGATCCACCACTACGTTGAAAGCAAAAACAAATCAAACGCAAGAACGATCATCATCGACCCTCGCTACACCGATACTGCCGGTGGCCGTGAAGATCAATGGATCCCAATTCGTCCTTCTACAGATGCGGCATTGGTAGCGGGTCTTGCACACGTGATGATCACTGAAGACCTTGTCGACCAACCGTTCCTAGACAAATACTGTGTCGGTTACGATGAGAAGACCCTTCCTGCATCAGCGCCTAAAAACAGCGACTACAAATCTTACATCCTAGGTTTAGGTGAAGATGGCGTAGAGAAGACACCAGAATGGGCTTCTAAGATCACGGGTATTCCAGTTGACACCATCGTTAAGCTTGGCCGTGAAATGGGCACAGCGAAACCATGTGCGATTCACCAAGGTTGGGGCTTACAACGCACTGCGAACGGTGAACTAGCGTGTCGTGCAATCGCGATGCTGTCACTGCTCACTGGTTCTGTGGGCGTATCAGGCGGTTCAACAGGCGCTCGTGAAAGCGACATCAACATTCCATTTGTGCGCTTCCCTACCGTGCCAAACCCAGTTGAAACGTCTATTTCAATGTTCATGTGGACAGACGCGATTTACCGTCACCATGAAATGACCGACATCACTGATGGTGTTCGCGGTGCAGAGCGCCTTAAGAACCCAATCAAGATGATCTGGAACTACGCAGGTAACTGCATCATTAACCAACACTCAGACATCAACAAGACTCACGCGATTCTTCAAGATGAAAGTGCGTGTGAAATGATTGTCGTGGTTGATAACCATATGACGTCTTCAGCGAAGTACGCCGATATCATCCTGCCAGACTTAACAACGTCTGAGCAAGACGACTGGTGTATGGACGGTAAAGCGGCGAACATGCCTTACTTCATCTACGCGCAGAAAGCGATTGAGCCTCAGTTTGAAGCAAAATCTATCTACGAGATGTGTACTCAGCTTGCGAAACGAATGGGCGTAGAAAAAGAGTTCACCGAAGGCCGTACTCAAGAGCAATGGATTGAGCACCTTTACGCAGAAACTCGTAAGAACGATCCAACACTGCCAACCTTCGAAGAGATGAAAGAGCTGGGTATCTACAAACGTAGCTACGACCACCACTACATCGCTTATGAAGATTTCCGTAAAGATCCTGAAGCGAACCCACTGACCACACCAAGTGGCAAGATCGAGATCTACTCAGAGCAACTGGCTGATATCGCGAAGACTTGGAAGCTTAAAGAAGACGAAGTGATTCACCCACTTCCGATTTACGCGGACTCTTTCGAAGGTCATAACGACCCACTAGCAGAGAAGTACCCACTTCAGCTAACCGGTTTCCACTACAAGGCTCGTACTCACTCGACTTACGGCAACGTTGCAGAAATCAAAGCAGCAGCACCGCAAGAGTTGTGGATCAACCCAATCGATGCAAAAGAACGTGGTATTGATAGCGGCGACATGGTGAGTATTTTCAACGACCGTGGCGAAGTACATATTCCAGCGAAAGTGACACCTAGGATTCTTCCTCGAGTTGTCGCACTAGGCGAAGGTGCATGGTACGCACCAGATGGTCAGAAGATCGACCATGCAGGCTCTATCAACGTGCTGACGACTCAGCGCCCGAGCCCACTTGCTAAGGGTAACCCTCAGCATACAAACCTAGTTCAAATCAAAGCGCTAAAGAAAGCATAAGGTAGGTTGGAATGAAACAATACGGCTTTTACATTGATTCAAGTAAATGCACGGGTTGTAAAACCTGTCAGCTTGCTTGTAAAGATTATAACGATCTAGACATCAAAACGAACTACCGTCGCGTATACGAATATGCCGGTGGTGGCTTCACTCAAGATGGTGATACCTGGGTTCAGAAAGATGTCTTTTCTTACTACCTATCTATCGCTTGTAACCACTGTACTAACCCAGCGTGTGTGAAAGTGTGTCCTTCGGGCGCAATGCACAAACGTGATGAAGACGGTTTGGTTGTGGTTGATGAGAGCGTATGTATTGGTTGTCAGCACTGTAGCAATGCGTGTCCTTACGGCGCACCACAATACAATGCTAAGAAAGGTCATATGACGAAATGCGATGGTTGTTACCAACGTGTTTCTGAAGGCAAACAGCCTATCTGTGTTGAGTCTTGCCCACTTCGTGCATTGGAGTTTGGTGAAATCAATACACTTCGTGAGAAGTACGGCTCTGGTGCGGATGTGGCTCCACTGCCATCTTCAACAGAAACGCTACCAAACATCGTGATTAAGCTGAACAAAAACGCGAAGCCGACTGGCGATACCAGCGGTCACCTAGCAAACCCGAAGGAGGTGTAAGATGATTTTTCATGAGTGGTCTTTAATCTTCTTTACGGTGCTGGCGCAAACTGCGGTTGGTGGTTACTTACTGATTGGCGCACGTGCACTGGTACTTGGTCATGACGAAGAGAAGCTGAACAGCTACAAGGTTCCAATGTTTATCCTATGGGCATTAATGGGGCTTGGTTTTATGTTCTCGACAACGCACCTTGGCTCTCCACTGCGCGCGTTTAACGCTTTTAATCAGCTAGGTTCGGCTTGGTTGTCTAACGAAGTGTTCTTCGGTGCGGCATTCTTCGCTGTCGGTGGCCTGCAATGGTTACTGTCGGTAGTCAAGAAAGGTGGCGTTGCTATCCAGAAAGCACTGATGGTTGGCGCGATGGTACTGGGTGTTATCTTCATGTACGCGATGATCAACGTATACATGATCAACACAGTACCGACGTGGGACAACATCTACACACCACTGAGCTTCATCATGACGATGGTTGTGGGTGGCTTTCTGTTATCTCAGTTCGTGATTGTATTCGCAAACGACAGCCGCTTTACGGTTGACCGTAACATCACCATGTTGGCTGTTATCGCTGTTGCTATCAGCTTGCTTGTGACAGTAGGAAAACTGAACCTAATCGGAGACATCCAAACTTCAGCGGCAAAAGCGTCTGAGTTAGTCGATGGTTTAGGTAGCTATGTGATTCTTCAAGTGGCACTGCTAATGGCAAGCTTGTTGATTTGGATTCTACCTATGCTGAACAAAGCAAAAGTGAACCCAGTTAACCTTGGCTTAGCACTAGTATTGTTCTTGGCTTCAGAGTTAATCGGCCGTGGTTTGTTCTACAGCCTACATATGACAAGCGGTTTGTAATCGAGTTCTTACAGACATGAGTTGCGTGTAAACATCGCTGCTTGTTTGGTTATCTAGAAGGCTAGATAAACAAAAGGCCCAACACCTATTTAGATGTTGGGCCTTTTTATTTCGTTTTTTCTAGCGTTTTTAATACAGACTTAGCGAGTTCGCTTACATCGTTAGCTTACATAGCTACTTAATGATAGCCGCTGGAATAAACATGTCTTTTAATCGCTTAACCGAAGAATAAGTACCAAACATCGGTTTGTTGTCTAAATGCCTTCTCAGCATATCGGCGGCAACGGTCTTAATCACGTTGCGTTGGTCTTCACGCGAGTACTGACGATAAAACTCAAGTACCTGCCCCCATTCGCCTGCTTCAGTCGACAATGCAACGCTGAATGTGTTGCCTTCCAGCTTACCAGTCACCAAAGCCAATTCAGTTCCGCACTTATCTCTTGTTGCTCCAGCCAGCGCAAAGGTCGCGGCTAATGGATCGCTCTTTTCAAGTTCGCTCTCTTTTGGCTCAGCCATCACCCATGAGTGTCCGAAGCAATCTTCTATCTGCTCATTCAATTGCAGCCACGCTGACAGTGAACCTTTGGTCGACACTTCAGACACAGATAACGTCTTCTTTTTTTCCGCCATGATGTGTCCAATATGGTCAATCATCGGCTCATCAACACTAACGACATTACTCTCTAGCAGCTTGTAAACCATCTGCAGAAGCTTAACGCGAGTTTCTAAGTCTGCCTTAGGACCAAACAGTTTGACCTCAATGAACGGCAGATAAGAGCGATAACCAAGTTCATAACCTTCTGGCAGCTTTAGTTGATCCAAAACATCAGAGATACCGGACTCAGACAAACCAAACGTAAACAGTCGACTGCATTCAGAGGCAACCACTTGAGGGTAGGTACACGACAAGTCAGGAAGAATCTCAAACGTCACCATGCGCTTGAATTCACTTGGTACACCCGGCGTGAAATAGAAAGTCGCATCGTTAATTTTCAGTTTGAAGCCACAAGCCGTCCCCACAGGGTTATCGACAATCTCTGAACTCGCAGGTAACAAAGCTTGTTTAAGGTTGCTGTCTGGCATTGGCATGCCACGTCCAGAGAACATCTCTTCCATACGAGCAAGCCATTCAGGGAACATGACGAGTTTCTGCTCGGAAGCAGCTGCAGCGGCGGCAGCACTCATATCATCGGTTGTCGGGCCTAAACCACCATTAACGATAACCACATCATAGTTAAAGCTCAGCATCAGCAGTTCTTCAACAAGAGCATTCATTTGATCACCCACAGTTGAGCGCTTAGCAAGCGCAAAACCATGCTGATAAAACTCAGCAGACATCCAAGCTGCGTTTGTATCTACAATGTCTCCATGAAGAACTTCTTCACCTGTGCTTAACATTGCGATTTTCGTCATATTTCTATCCCTTGTTGTCATAAAAAGACACTGCATTATTTACAAACTGGTCTATGGTTGAATTTGGAGCAATTCGCCTTTTTACTAATATTAATAATGTTAAACCTAAGGTTTTCTTAGGAAAAGCTATAAATTATTAGTTCCCTAAATCAGGCATTTAATAGATAATTGTGACCCTGATCAATTCCAAACTTTGTCATGGAGACCCTTGTGGCCAAATCACCGTTACTAGCAAAGGTTACTGCCGCATTTTCAATGCTAATGTCAGTTAACTCGGTTGCAAGCCAATACGACTTCGACCAGCCAATCAACCTTTCTTACTCGGATGAATGTGCTCAAGATTACTGTTTTAATGACAACTTGTACACCTACAAGCCTAGTACCAATTACGCACTGAGCGAGTCGAGTGATGAGTACGACTTCTCAATCCAACAACCAAAACACATGTTGGTGAGTCAGGAGAAAGATTGGGATTACCTAATGGGTCAAACCTACACCATTCTTGGCTTGAGTGTCGCGACAGTGGGTCTAATGACTCTGCTCCCTGAAAGTATTACTAAGTGGGATGATGACCAACGTGATATCAGCTCATTAGGTAAAAAGTGGAAAGATAACGTTTCTGCTGGTCCAACATGGGACCGTGACGAACACTTCCTAAACTACGTAATGCACCCATATTTCGGTGGTGTTTACTACACCGCAGCTCGACACGCAGGTTACGACGAGTTTGAGTCATTCTTATACTCTTGGACTATGTCGACGTTCTTCTGGGAATACGGCGTAGAAGCGTTTGCAGAAGTACCTTCATGGCAAGATCTCTTCATCACACCTTTCTTCGGTGCGGTTGTCGGTGAAATGATGCTAGAAGCAGAGCAGGATATCATTGCTTCAGGTGGCGAAGTGATGGGCTCTCAAACCATGGGTGATGTGTCGCTATTCTTCCTTAACCCTGTTGGACACATTCACTACTGGGTAAGTGACGCATGGGGCGGTGATGCAGAAGTTAACCTGAATACTAACCCTTGGTGGGATAACCAAGACGCTGCACGTTTTGCTTACGATGCTGGCGCACCATACGACTCTCAGTTTGTTGGTATGAACTTCAAAGTAACGTTCTAATTCGTCTCTAGTACTACTCAATATAAGTTATTGAATATAAGTTGCTGAATCATCAATCACAGTGACAACTCTTCTAAAAAGCGGCTCTCTAGCCGCTTTTTTTGTGCCCTACTCTTCATTCTCTTTTTTTGCATCGAAGCTTAGTTTCAAAAATTGACCTAGGTCAAACATTGTTCGATGTAACCTTCTACACTGAAATTAAAGAACTTTATCGCGTGATATCAAACATTTAATTAGCAAAGAATAATTGAAACCTTGGGGGCTGATATGAACAGTACATTTATCGTAAACTTTATCGGAAAAGCATCACCAGCAACAATCAAACAGCTTGCTGCGGTTACTCACGAAAACGACGGCAAATGGCTCATCAGTAAAGTGAACTTTATTGAAGACCAAGTCGCAGGCGTACTAAAGGTTCAACTTCCAGCCATCAACGAATCGATTGTAAAAGAAGCGTTCAGCGCCAATCCAGATCTCATCGTGCAGTTTGTCGATTCCGATCATACATACAATGTTCAAGACACGGTCCATCACTTGAGACTCGACTCTAACGACCGAGCAGGTATCGTCAACGAAGTGACTCATGTATTGGATAGACAAGGAATCAGTATTCTCGATATGGATTGTCACCGCGTCTTTATCGCTGGTGGCGGCGGTGTTAGCTCAAGTCTATTCACATCAAAAATCGCCGTTAAGCTGCCAATCGAAGTACAGATCGACGACGTAGTTAATGAACTCGAAACGCTCAGTGAAGATACTCGTGTGATGATTGAAAGCTAAATAAACAAAATTAAAGAACAAAAAAGAGCAGCTCATTAGCTGCTCTTTGTATTGCTCTGAACTTGTGATTCAGTTACTTAACTGACCATTGTGATAATGAGCGTTTGAAGTCTTCATAGCCGAATTCATTTAGCTTCTGAACTTCACCACTGCTACGTTCACAGTAGATTGAAGGCATTTTAAGGCCATTGAACCAGTTCAATTTCACCATTGTGTAACCCGCGCTGTCTAACAGATGCAGCTTTTGACCAATCTTAAGTGGCTCATCAAAGCTCGCTTCGCAGAACTGATCGCCCGCAAGACATGAACACGAACCAATCACGTAGTCATGGCTGCCTGTTTCTGATGCTTCCAATACTGATGCGGGCTCATTGTAGATAAGCGTGTCAAGGCGGTGCGCCTCAGTCGCTGAATCCACAATCGCTGTTTTCTTCACGTTCTCAACAATATCGACCACTGTCACAACTAGGTCGGTTGTTTTAGTGATGATCGCTTCACCCGGCTCAAGATACATCTGCACACCGTGCTTTTCAGAGAAGGCTTTCAGCGCAAGACCGAGTTTTTCGATGTCATAGCCAGGCCATGTGAAGAACACACCTCCGCCCATGCTCACCCAGTCCAACTTATCTAAGTGCTCACCAAACTGTTCTGAGATTGAATCAAGCAGGCCGATAAACGCATCGACGTCTTTGTTCTCACAGTTCATGTGGAACATCACACCATTAATCTCATCGAAAATTTCTGGTTTGATGTGGTCAGCTTGCACGCCCAAACGCGAGAATTGACGTGCTGGATTCGCCAAGTCTTGCCCTGCGTAGCTCACGCCCGGATTTAAACGTAAACCCAGTGAAGCTTTACCTTCAACAATATGACGGTAAGCAGCAAGTTGGCTTTGAGAGTTGAAGATCATCTTGTCGCAGATGTCAGCAACCTCTCTCACGTCATCTTCACTGTAGCCCACACTGTAAGCATGAGTTTCACCGCCAAAAGTTTCGTGACCTAATTTCACTTCATAAGGGCCAGAACTAGTAGTACCGTCTAGGTACGGTTTGATGATGTCAAACACGCCCCAAGTCGAGAAGCACTTAAGCGCAAGTACCAATTTCACACCTGAAATCTCTTTCAGTTGCTTGGCTTTTTCTAAGTTCGCAATCAACTTGTCTTCGTTGATCATGAAATATGGGGTTTTTAGTTCTTCTTTCTTAAACGTCATTTTTGTAAACACTCAAGCAGCATCTATAGATGGAAAGGTAAATTAACAATTTTGGTGTGATTTATTTTGATTTTGTCCTGTCCGAGCACAGTGAGTTACAAAATCAAAATAAATGATACCAAAGCTTCAAGGCTATCATCATCGAAAAGGGAACAATCCATGTCCCCTTTAATTAGCAATCAAAACAAGAAATCAGTTCTTATTTTTTCAGCTCATGAATCACTGGAAGACCTTGGCCTGCTTCAAGCTCTTGAACATGCCAATCTAGACCAATTTCCGGCATAGTTGCTAGGAACGGATCTGGATTTAGCTGTTCCATGTTGAACACGCCTTTATCAGCCCATTCGCCACGGAAGAACTGAAGTGCAGCGGTAATCGCTGGAACACCAGTTGTGTAAGAGATCGCTTGGTGCTCTACGTCTTCGTAAGCCACTTCGTGGTCTGCGTTATTGTAGATGAATACGCTACGCTCTTTACCATCTTTCTTACCTTGAACCCAAGTACCGATACACGTTAAACCAGTGTAACCCGGAGCTAGAGATGTTGGATCTGGTAATAGTGCTTTAAGAACATGCAGAGGCTGAACCACTGTGCCATCGTGCAGTGTTAGCGGTTCAGGGCTAAGAAGGCCGATATCACGCATGCAGTTGAAGTAGTTCAGGTATGCATCACCAAAGCCCATCCAGAATTCGATACGCTTAGCTGGGATGAACTCTTTCATCGAACGAACTTCATCGTGTGCCATTGAGTAAACTTTGTGAGAACCACAGTTCGGGAATTCAAATTCAAGCATACGAGAGTGACACGGTACTTGTTTCCACTCTTCATTTTCCCAGTAGAAAGAGTCACCTTGGATCTCAAGCATGTTGGTTTCTGGGTCAAAGTTTGTCGCAAACTTCTTGCCGTGGTCACCTGCATTCACGTCCATTACATCAATTGAGTCAATCTCATCGAACAAGTGCTTAACCGCGTACGCAGCAAAGATTGATACCACACCAGGATCGAAACCAGCGCCAAGAATACCTGTGATGCCCGCTTCTGCGAACTTCTCACGATAACCCCATTGCCAATCATAAGCTTGTGGTACTTGCTGGCCTTCAGAACATAGGTCAACCGCTACCGATGTATCTAGGTAAGAGACTTTAGTTTGGTAACACGCTTCCATGATTGCCATGTTTACCCAAGGAGGACCAGCGTTGATAACAAGATCTGGCTGAACTTCTTTAATCAAAGCAACAAGCGCATCAACATCATCAGCGTCTACTGAACGTGCTTCTAGTTTCTTAGTTGAATCTTTAAGGTTGTTTTTGCCCTTGATAGATTCGATGATTTTTTCACACTTCGCGATGGTACGAGAAGCGATTGTGATATCACCCAGTACTTCGTTATTTTGTGCTGCTTTGTGTGCAACAACCCAACCAACGCCGCCTGCACCAATTTGTAGAATAGCCATAGTTTTAATTACCCTTGTTGTTCTGCTAGCTCAATAGCTAAAGTTTGAATTTTGTTAATTAGAGATTTGAAATCTGATGTCGTTAAGCACGGATTCAAGATAGTGAATTTCAGCGCGCTTTTACCATCCACTACCGTTTCGCCAAGTACGGCAACACCACGAGTCAGCGCTTCCAATCTTAACGTTTGATTCAGTTTGTCTAAATCCATAGCACTGTTTGCTGATTGCTCATTGCTAAGCACCGAACGGAACAGCACCGTCGATAGTGAAGGCTCCGCTAATAGCTCTAAATCCGCTTGATTTTGAATCAGGTCGGCAACTTGAAGCGTCTGCTCTAGGAGATGATCGTACATATCACCCAGCTGCTTTGGCCCAACGCTTTGCATCGTCATGAAGACTTTCAATGCATCGAAACGCTTGGTGGTCGCAATAGACTTATCGACTAGATTTGGCAGCTCATCGTGCTCGCGATTCAAGTAGTCTGCGTGATGCAGTAGGTACTTAAAGTTCGCTTTGTCTTTCAGCAGCACAGCACCACAGCTGATTGTTTGGAAGAACAACTTGTGGAAGTCAACGCTGACAGAGTCCGCTTTCTCGATGCCTTTCAGACGAGCTTTATGGCTACTTAAGATAAGCGCGCCGCCGTAAGCGCTGTCGACATGGAACCAAAGGCCTTGTTGGTTTGCGATGTCTGCAATCGCATCAAGGTCGTCGATAGCACCATGATCGGTTGTACCCGCCGTACCAACTACAGCAAAAGGAATCAACCCTTGGGCTTTAAGCGCTTTTACTTCTGCGTCTAAGTAATCCGGTTTGATGGTGCCGTTTGCGTTGGTCTCAACACAGCACACCGCGCTCTCGCCTAAACCGAGCAATGAAGCGGATTTTTGAACCGTGAAGTGAGATTTATCTGAACACAAGATGCGAAGCTTACTCGCGTAATCCGGTAAACCCAGCTTTTGGATAGAGTGACCATCGTGCTTATCCGCAACCCAGTCTCTCGCTAGCAATAAGCCCATTAGGTTACTTTGCGTGCCACCACTAGTGAAAACACCGTCCGCTTGTTCACCTAGTTGGTACTTGTCACACATCCAATCAACCACGCGCTGCTCAACATAAGTCGCAGCAGATGCTTGGTCCCATGAATCCATAGATTGATTCAGAGCCGCGATAATTGATTCCGCTGCTACTGATGCCATTAGAGGAGGCGTATGAAGGTGTGCGATACAGTCAGGGTGCTGCACAAAGATAGAGTTTGCTGCAACTAGGTCAGCGGTGCTATCTATAACGTCAACCAAAGCGTGTTGGTTGTTGTCTAGGTCGACAGCCTTGATAGAAGCCTCTAGCACTTTTGGTTCTAGACCTGAGTATGGAGTTTCAACCTGCTCAAAAACCGCTTTCATTGCCTGAGTGGTTTGGTTCATCACGTTAGCGAATTCGTCGCTACCGCCTAGGCCTGTGTGAATGAAGTGCTTGCTCCACTCTTGATTTGCTTGCTTATCTGAAGCTGGGTCTTGTTGTAAACCACCGCCCGCTGCGATGATGGCTTCTTCCATCACTCGCAGGGCAAAGTCTATCTGTTCGAAAGAGATAATCATTGGTGGCAGGAAGCGAATCACAGATCCATCACGACCGCCCTTCTCGACCATCAAACCACGCTCTAATGCCGCGCGTTGAATAGCTAGGGTCAGGTCACCGTCTGATTTCGGCTCACCAAATTTATTGAGTTCACCGTTTGGTTGCTTGATCTCGGCGCCAAGCATTAAACCTTTACCACGAACTTCAGCAATACAGTTAACGCGAGATTGAATCTTCTCTAACCCATGACGTAGGTATTGGCCTGCAATGTTCGCGTGCTCCACCAAACCATCTCGCTCGATGATTTCCAGTGCTTTAGCACCAGACACCATTGCTAACTGGTTACCACGGAATGTACCGGTATGTTCACCCGCTTTCCAAGTATCGATGCTCTTGTCGAATACAAGCAGCGACATAGGCAGTCCGCCACCGATCGCTTTAGACAAACATAAGATATCAGGGTTAACGCCTGACTCTTCAAACGCGAATCGATGTCCTGTTTTGCCGACACCACACTGAATTTCATCAAAAATCAGTAGTATACCGTGCTCATCACAAATGCGACGTAAACCTTGTAGCCAAGATGCCGGAGCTGGAATTACACCACCCTCACCTTGCACGGGCTCAACGATCATCGCAGCTGGTTTCATGATGCCGGATTCATCGTCATTCAACATACGCTCGATGTAACGAATGCTCGCGTTGGCACCCGCTTCACCACCAATGCCAAACGGGCAGCGGAGGTTGTATGGGAAAGGCATGAAATGTACGTCAGACATCAAGCCGCTACGACGCTCTTTAGTGCCAAGGTTACCCATCATGCCCATGGTGCCGTTCGTCATGCCATGGTAAGCACCACGGAAAGCAAACATGGTGTTACGACCTGTTGTTTGCTTGGCTAGCTTGATAGCCGCTTCCACAGCGTCAGCACCAGATGGGCCACAGAATTGCAGAACCGAGTTATTTGAAAAGTCTTGAGGAAGAAAAGCTTTAACTCGCTTGATAAACGTCTCTTTTGCTTGAGTCGTAATATCAAGAGTTTGGTATGGCAAACCAGAATCGAGCTGGTCTTTAAGTGCTTGGTTAATCTCAGGGTGGTTGTAACCCAAAGAAAGTGTACCTGCACCAGCTAAGCAATCGAGAAACAGTTGGCCACGAGTATCTTCAACTAAAGCGCCACATGCTCGTTTAATAGCAATCGGCAGGCGTCTTGGGTAAGAGCGAACATCCGACTCATGCTGTTCTTGCTCTAGCAAAATAGCGTCAGGTGTTAGGTCGTACGTTCCCTCTAAGATAGGAACCATAGTTGAAAATGAATTTGCGATAGTATTGATATCGACTTCAAAGGCGGTAGTCATAAAAGTCCCCTTGAATGTGTTCATACTCACCTCCATCAGACGCAATTACCCACCAACTCTCGTTAAATTTGGAGAGAGTTCATAGTGAAGCACGCGTATTGTCTAGAAATGAGATATAGCTGTACGCTCGCATAAGTCAAATGACGAATACGAAATTAAGCCGTCTTAAGACAGCGATAAATTGTTAGCGTGAGCTCAAGGTTCAGTAATGCTACTGTTTTGAAGAATTGGACATTTTTGCAGGATCGGGCAGCTATGAGGAGCTGATCCCTTTGGAAATGCAGAGCTGATTAGCAATGTTGTAATTAGTGTGTTCAATGTTGGGTTTCCCATTAACATGGCGAACTGCGCCATAAGTATCCCGTCTATCAGCTAAAGGACTAGCCAATACCTACCCTACGTAATGTCCCAATCAGCAAGAATGGTCACTACGCGTATCCCCCAGAAGCAATCGTTGCTCTTCTTGAACATTGTTCATTCCGAGATTGCGCAGGAAAGTAACATAAAGTGAAATGAACGATCAATAGTTTTTAATAATAGCCTGATAAATAGCAGTGGTGGCTAAGCAATTGCTGAAAATATCGTCAGCAATATCGTTTAAGAAAGAGATCTCCGGTTCATTCGTTCCTCATGCCCGAGGATGACGACACAGGTATATAGGCGGTGTTAGTGATGGCTTGAGGCTGTGCCGCCTTTACATCATTCCCTGGTACGAGGAACGAGTTCATAGGGGATCTCGCTTTTAAAAACTAACTGTTCTAAACGAACTTAATTGCGAAATTTTGAAATAAAAATAGAAGTGAATTTTGAGTGTGGATTCAAACAACAAAAGTACAGATATAGAAACGCTGAACGCCAGAAACCAAAAAGCCCGAACATTTCTGTTCGGGCTTTTCAATTTGGAGCGATACATCGGGTTCGAACCGATGACCTCAACCTTGGCAAGGTTGCGCTCTACCAACTGAGCTAGTATCGCATTTGCTTTATCAAGATAAAGACTTTAATAGATGGTGCCCCGGGCCGGACTTGAACCGGCACAGCGCGAACGCCGAGGGATTTTAAATCCCTTGTGTCTACCAATTCCACCACCAGGGCACGCAATTCTTTATTGCGATGCCGATTACTGAAAAGTAAAACACCATCTTAATGCTGACGCCAATCAACATTACAAAATTTGGAGCGATACATCGGGTTCGAACCGATGACCTCAACCTTGGCAAGGTTGCGCTCTACCAACTGAGCTAGTATCGCATTTTCATTCATATTCTTTCTAGAAGAAAGAGAGAATGGAGGCGCCTCCCGGAGTCGAACCGAGGTCCACGGATTTGCAATCCGCTGCATAGCCACTCTGCCAAGGCGCCTTAGTAACTCCAATCGAATCGCTTATTGCCATCCTCTTGGGTACGGGATGCATTCTACGGATTCAGACGATTGAGTCAATATTATTTTTGTATTTTTAATTCGTTTGAATAGATTTCATACGAAACAGGCCAAATAGCTGACTTTATGTTCAAAACACACTGTGAGCGGGTTATTCAAAGGAGATCTATATCACATTAGATATCCGCTATTGATGGCTTAACCTTAGGTTAAAGATCAAAAAAGCGAGCCTCAGCTCGCTTCTTCATCAATGATGTTTTTCGTCTAACAAATCGTCTTTAGCGGCCATCAAGTATTGCGCCATTGACCAGTAAGTAAGAACGGTTGCGACATAGAGTGCAATGTATCCTACCCAAACCATCCAGTCGTCATAGCGCCAGATAAGCACCCAAAGGGCGAACATCTGAGAAACGGTTTTGACTTTACCAACCCAAGATACCGCAACACTTGCACGTTTACCGATTTCAGCCATCCATTCACGAAGTGCTGAAATGATGATCTCACGAGCAATCATGGTCACCGCTGGAATCGTCACCCAGATTGAGTGGTAATGCTCAGTAATCAGGATAAGTGCCGTAGCAACCAACACTTTGTCAGCCACTGGGTCAATGAATGCGCCAAAACGAGACGTTTGCCCTAACTTGCGAGCCAGCATACCATCTAGCCAATCAGTAAAGCCTGCCACCCAAAACACCATCGCAGCAGCAAAAGGAGCCCATTGATAAGGTAGATAAAAAACGACAACGAATACTGGGATCAAAAATAGTCTCAGTAAGGACAAAATGTTAGGTATATTCAAACGCATATTATTGGGCTCTTATTAATTGCGCTTTAATGGTGCGGGATTTTTACTATTGTTTCAATGCTTGATAAATGTTTTCTGCCAAAGAATGACTAATGCCCGGCACTTTGGCTATTTCTTCGACAGTTGCACGCTTAAGTTCTTGTAAGCCACCCATATATTTCAGCAAAGCTTGACGACGCTTAGGTCCAACACCTTCAATTCCTTCCAAAGCACTGGTTCTTCGCGTTTTACCACGTTTCGCCCTATGCCCTGCAATCGCGTGATTATGGCTTTCGTCACGGATGTGTTGGATAAGGTGCAGTGCTGGAGCATCACTGGGTAAATTGAACTCTTCCCCTTCTAAAGTCACTAGAGTCTCTAAACCCGGTTTACGAGTCACGCCTTTCGCAATACCCATCATTCTTGGTCTAAACGGCCAATCACCCCAATATTGAGAAATGATCTCATGCGCGCGGTTTAGCTGACCTTTACCACCATCGATAAAGATGATGTCTGGGATCTTGTCGACATCGAGTTGCTTCGAGTAACGTCTCTCAAGCGCCTGAGCCATCGCCGCGTAGTCATCACCACCGGTAATACCCGTGATGTTGTAACGACGGTACTCCGGTTTCACCGGGCCTTCCTGATTGAACACCACACAAGACGCAATCGTGCTTTCACCCATGGTATGACTGATATCGAAACATTCCATGCGCTTAATCGCATCCATCGACAGCACTTCTTGTAGCTCTTTGAAGCGCTGATTGATGGTCATCTTGTGATTAATCTTGGTCGTAATCGCCGTTAACGCATTGGTGTTCGACAATTTAAGGTAACGACCACGAGTACCAGAAGGGTTTGTGTTGAAATGGATCTTACGACCTGCAACTTCACACAAAGCTTCTTGGATTGGTGTGACGTCTTCCATCAGGTCCGCGTTCAGAATCAAACGGGTTGGAATGGTTCTCGCTTCATTATGCGCTAAGTAATACTGACTTAAAAAGCTCGAAAAGACCTCTTCTCGCACCGTATTGTTTGGAATCTTAGGAAAGTGGCTTCGGCTACCTAAGACTTTACCTTGGCGAATCATCAAGATATGAATACACGCCACACCATTCTCTTGAGCAAAGCCCAACACATCCATATCTTCCATAGAGTCGTCAGATACATACTGTTGTTCTTGCACACGTCGAATCGCTTGGATTTGATCGCGGAAAGCGGCGGCTTGTTCAAAGCGAAGCTCTCGGCTGGCCGTGTCCATCTTCTCGATGAGCGTCTCTAGCACCAACTTATCTTTCCCTTGCAGGAATAGACGAACATAGTCGATAAGCTCACTGTACTCTTCATCAGAGATAATCGAGCTAACACATGGCGCAGCACAACGACCAATTTGATACATCAAGCATGGGCGGGTTCGGTTTGCATAAACCGTGTCTTCACACTGACGAGCAGGAAAGATTTTTTGTATTAAGTGTAGCGTCTCACGCACAGCGCCGGAGTCAGGATAAGGACCAAAGTATTCACCCTTTTTCTTTTTAGCACCGCGGTGCATCGACAAACGAGGATGCTTGTGACCGCTAATGAAAATATAAGGGTACGACTTATCATCACGCAGAAGTACGTTGTATTTCGGCAGATACTGCTTGATGTAGTTGTGCTCAAGAATAAGAGCTTCGGTTTCCGTGTGCGTTACAGTCACATCAATCTTGTCGATGTTGCTGACTAGAGCGCGTGTTTTTTCACTGTCGACTTTTTTACGGAAATAACTGGAAAGGCGTTTTTTGAGGTTCTTAGCTTTACCGACGTAAATAACAACAGCCTCGGCGTTATACATTCGATAAACGCCGGGCTGTTCTGTTACTGTCTTGAGGAATGAGACTGAGTCAAACAAGTTGGTCACTATACGATCTCAGTGTTAAAGGGTCTCAGTGTCTAACATTCCATGTCTAATCGCTAAGTGCGTCAGCTCTACATCGCCACTGATATCCAGCTTGCTGAACAAACGGTAGCGGTAACTGTTGACTGTTTTAGGACTTAGATTGAGTTGTTCTGAAATATCCGTCACTTTCTGACCTTTGGTAATCATCATCATGATTTGAAGTTCACGTTCAGATAAGTCTGCGAATGGATTTTCAGACGCAGGCGAGAATTGGCTCAAAGCCATCTGCTGCGCAATTTCTGGTGAAATGTATCGTTGGCCACTATTAACCACTCGAATTGCATTTACCATTTCATCCGGACCTGCTCCTTTAGTAAGGTAACCAGCAGCCCCAGCTTGCATCACTTTAGTTGGAAACGGATTTTCCGTATGAACAGTTAAAACGATGATTTTAACATCAGGGTTGAAACGCAAGATTTTCTTGGTTGCTTCTAAGCCACCAATACCAGGCATATTCATATCCATCAAAATAACGTCAGTATTGTTAGTACGACACCATTTTGCAGCATCTTCACCGCTTTCAGCTTCCCCTGCTACGTTCATTCCACGGACGTCTTCAATAATACGTCGTATCCCTGTGCGAACCAGCTCGTGATCATCTACAAGGAAAACATTTATCAAACTTGTATCTCCACACTATTAATTGGCTCTGCAACCACTGTGTCGTTTCATCTGTTTGAAACAATTAAACAAAGGAACAGTGGATCGCAGCATTGAGTACATCTTAACTTAATTACTAAAAAAAAGCTCTGTTGAATATGTGCTGAAACACGAACTTTAGCAAGTACTTATTAACAAATAAACCAACTAAAACAACAAGCTTTTTCTAAAAATCAATCAGTTAAAACAACACCCAATAAAATTACACAAGATAAAGATATTTTCAATACCATTGAATAACCATTCTCGACAATTTCACTTATTTGCTTATAGAGTCCCGTTATTTCGCTCTGTTAACTAGAATTTAGTTAGTATTTTTGCTGCCTGTTGTGCGCTGAGGGTCGCTAGGTGGTAATATTCGATTCCCAATTTCAATAGGTTACTACATTGGATATTCAGCAAGGCTTTGTGCTCACAAGACAAGCAAGAGACTTTTCAGGGCGCACGCAAATCGACTTGTGGTTAAGCACCCCTCAAGGCCCTACTCTACTGACAATTCAAAATGAAAAGCCTGTATTTTTCGTCGCGCAAGCTGATGTAGAAGCATGTCAGGCTATCGCAGCGAAAGAGTCAATCAATTGCAAATTCAAGCCTCTAGGGCTAGCCACATTCGAGCAAACGCCTCTAGCCGCGTGTTATACATCTCTGTCGAGAAGTAGTTTTGGCTTAGCGCAAGCCTTTCACAACGAAGAAATCCAAACCTTTGAAAGCGATATTCGACTCGCCGATCGATATCTGATGGAACGATTTATCAAGGGAAGTATTGAGTTCACCGGATCTGGTACGCAAAAAAATAAGTATCGTCGAGTCTCAAGCGCAAAATGCCGAGCAGGTGATTACTTACCCAACCTATCAGTGGTCTCACTTGATATTGAGTGTTCAGAAAAAGGCGTGCTTTATTCAATTGGCCTAGACAGCCCGATGGACAGTCGAGTGATCATGGTCGGCGAACCACAACGAGCTGAAACCAATATCCAATGGGTAGCCAACGAAAAAGCGCTACTCGAAGCAATGATAGCTTGGTTCTCTGAATTTGATCCTGACATCATCATTGGTTGGAACGTTATTGACTTCGATTTTAGGCTGCTGCACAAACGTTCAGAATGGAACGAAGTGAAGCTCAACATCGGCAGAGACAATCAACCGAGCTTTTTCCGTAGTTCGGCACAAAATCAACAAGGTTTTATCACTATTCCCGGGCGCGTTGTCTTGGATGGTATCGATATGCTTAAAACGGCGACCTATCACTTCCGCTCATGGTCGCTGGAGTCGGTATCGCAAGAGCTACTTGGTGAAGGCAAAGACATCCACAACGTTCATGACCGCATGGATGAGATCAACCGGATGTTTAAGTTCGATAAGCCTTCACTCGCCAAGTACAACCTTCAAGACTGTGTGCTAGTAAACCGCATCTTCGAGCACACTCACCTACTCGACTTCGCCATTGAGCGCTCTCGATTAACCGGTGTAGAGCTGGATCGCGTTGGTGGCTCTGTTGCTGCCTTTACTAATTTATATCTTCCTCAAATCCACAGAGCGGGTTATGTCGCACCTAACTTAGAGCCGGAGAACTGGATTGCCAGCCCCGGTGGCTACGTAATGGATTCTATTCCTAACCTGTATGACTCAGTTCTGGTACTCGATTTTAAAAGCCTATACCCGTCCATCATTCGTTCGTTTTTGATTGACCCTATGGGGCTTATTGAAGGATTGAAACTGGAACTAGGTCCAGACGAAAACCAAGCGGTTGATGGTTTTCGCGGTGGGCAATTCCACCGCTCTAAACACTTTCTGCCTGAGATGATTGAAAACCTCTGGGCAGCACGTGATGTTGCGAAGAAGAACAACGAAAAAGCATTCTCTCAGGCGATTAAGATCATCATGAACTCATTCTATGGGGTGTTAGGTTCGTCTGGCTGCCGTTTCTTTGATACGCGCTTGGCCTCCTCTATCACCATGCGTGGGCATGAGATCATGAAGCAAACTAAAGTTCTGATCGAAGATAAAGGCTATCAAGTGATTTATGGGGACACAGATTCAACCTTCGTGTCTCTGAATGACAGCTATGATCAGGAAAAAGCAGACGAGATCGGAAACGCACTGGTCGCTTACATCAACGATTGGTGGACGAACCACTTAAAAGAAACCTACAACCTGACTTCTATACTCGAATTGGAATACGAGACTCACTATCGCAAGTTTCTAATGCCAACCATTAGAGGCTCAGAAACAGGCTCGAAGAAACGTTATGCGGGCTTAATCACTCAAGGTGATAAAGAGAAGATCATCTTTAAAGGACTAGAGAGTGCGCGCACCGATTGGACACCTCTCGCACAGCAATTCCAACAAACCCTGTATGAGATGGTATTTCACGACCAAGACCCTACCGACTATGTCAGACAATTTGTTGATGAGACTTCAGCGGGTAAACATGACGATTTATTGGTTTACCAGAAGCGTCTGCGTCGTAAGCTACATGAGTACCAAAAGAACATTCCGCCACAAGTCAGGGCTGCAAGAATGGCCGATGAAATAAATGCTCAGTTAGGACGCCCTCTTCAATACCAAAACAAAGGACGTATTGAGTATTTGATTACTCTGAGTGGCCCTGAGCCCAAAGAGTATTTAAAGAGTGGTATCGATTATCAGCACTATATCGATAAGCAGATTAAACCCGTCGCAGAGGCAATCTTGCCCTTTATTGGCTTAGATTTTGAAAGAGTCAGCGGACAGCAGTTAGGTCTATTCTAAAACTACTTTGAGCTGTAATAGAAACAAAAAAGCAGAGGAGTGTTCAATTCGCTCTGCTTTTTTATATCGATAGATTACGAAGCTCTATCCGATTCGAAACTCTGTTTTCTGGTACTGCTTAACTAGCCACTCTCCAAAACCATCCAGAATGCCGATAACCGAACGTTTCGGAATCGCTCTTCCAGAAAGTAAGATGCCCAATCGTTGAATTTCAACTTCTCTATCTGGGTGATACTTCAAGAACTGTTGGCCACATTCGACAGGATCATCAAACCAATACTTATCGCGATACATCACCAAAGAATAACTTGCTCTTAGCAGCTTCTTGGCAATGATCACTTGCGCGGCCACTTGTTGTTCTGGCGTTGTTGCTCGGGCAATTTTGTTGCGATACACCGCTAACCAGTTTTCAGCATCCATGTTCCAATGCTTGGCAATTTCCCAACTCGTTTCAAAATCGCCATAGCAATCCGATAGATCTTCACCGTGCACACACACGGCCAAATGCTTCAGCATAAAGCCCCAAGTGAAGATATTGTCGAAATCGACTATCTCGCTCACTAAGGTGGTTTTAATTGCGACTTGAGTAACCTGCGGGAAGCTTTTTTGGAAGCGCCATTTAATGGTATTCAACAGCGTGGTTCGCTGATCAGGAAACGGGCGGTGTGTCACCACAACCACATCAAGATTTGAGCGACCGACAACGGCTTGCTTGCGAGCGACACTGCCATAAATATAGACACTGTGTAGATTAGAACCTAACCCACCTTTTAAGAAGGTAATCAGATCGTTAACCACAGGTTGGAATTCAGGTTGAAAAGGCTGTGTTGGGTCAATAACAGGTAGCTGCATAGGTCGTTTCGGCAAATAAAATCATGATTTAACTGTGACTCTATGATCGCTTAGGTGACTTTATGATTCAAGCTATTCCTATTTATAGCATCTCCGAGATATAATCAGCGGATAGACCCAATAAGGACAAACACAAAATGCCTAGAGCAAGTGAAATTAAAAAAGGTTTTGCTATCACAGTAGAAAGCAAAACAGTGATCGTTAAAGATATCGAAGTAACAACACCAGGCGGCCGCGGCGGCCAAAAAATTTACCGCTTCCGTGGTAACGATGTAGCAACTGGCGTTAAAACTGAAGTTCGCCACAAGGCTGACGAAATCGTTGAAACTATCGACGTAACCAAGCGTGCAGTAATGTTCTCTTACGTTGATGGCAACGAGTACATCTTCATGGACAACGAAGATTACACACAATTCATCTTCAACGGTGAAACAATCGAAGACGAACTACTGTTCATCAACGAAGAAACTCAAGGCATGTACGCGATCCTTATCGATGGCAACGCTGCAACGCTTGAGCTTCCAACATCTGTTGAGCTAGTTATCGAAGAGACTGACCCTTCAATCAAAGGTGCATCAGCGTCTGCTCGTACTAAGCCTGCTCGTCTTTCTACAGGTCTTACTATTCAAGTACCTGAATACATCGCGACTGGCGACAAAGTAGTAGTAAACACTGCTGAACGTAAATACATGAACCGCGCAAGCTAAGATACTTATTATGACCGAAGCTAACGACCTAATGTCTTATGACGACGCAATTGACACTGCATACGACATCTTTCTAGAGATGGCACCTGACAACCTAGAACCTGCAGACGTGATTCTTTTCACGGCTCAGTTTGAAGATCGTGGCGCAGCAGAGCTTGTTGAAACTGGCGATGATTGGGTTGAACATGTTGGCTTTGAAGTCGACAAAGAAATCTACGCTGAAGTGCGCATTGGTCTTGTGAATGAAGCTGATGACGTTCTAGACGACGTATTTGCTCGCATGCTGATCAGCCGTGACCCAGAACATAAGTTCTGTCACATGCTGTGGAAACGCGACTAATACCGCTGTTGACGCTCATCTGCATGAGTAAACAAGTATTCATGTAAGCGAGTTAAAAGTTAGCCGAGCCGATTGCTCGGCTATTTTTATCACGCCATTTCTCATCGTGATTACTCACTTTCATCATCAACTTTAGATTCACTGATTATGACCAAAGCAAAAACAGACACACAATCAAAAGGCTATGCCTGCATTGGCCTAGTTAACCCAAAGACGCCTGAAAACGTAGGCTCTGTAATGCGAGCAGCTGGCTGCTACGGCGCCAACTCTGTGTTTTACACTGGTACACGCTACGACCATGCGCGAAAATTCCATACCGACACCAAAGAAAAGCACCTAGCCCTGCCTTTAATTGGTGTTGAAGAGCTGAAAGATATTATTCCAGTAGGCTGCGTGCCGGTTGCTGTTGATCTGATTGAAGGTGCTAAGCCACTACCTGATTACAAGCACCCACCACGTGCGTTTTACATTTTTGGCCCAGAAGATGGCACGCTAAAGAAAGAGATCACCGACTTCTGTCGTGAGACGATTTACGTTCCAACCAACGGCTGCATGAATCTAGCGGCATCAGTGAATGTTGTGCTTTACGACCGACTGGCGAAAGGCGATAACTTCTCTAATCATAAATAGTCAAAGATACGAAATACGAAATACGAAATACGAAATACGAAATACGAAATACGAGCAGATTATAGATGCGCGTACACGAAAGGCACGCTTACTGTCGTTTATAGCAGCATGTTTTCGATACTCGGTTATTCGCATCCCTCATCTTCTATTGCTTCAGACGTAAAAAAACCTGCTCAATGAGCAGGTTTTTAGTATTCAGTGCTTTCAGCTAATGAAGCTTACGCGTAAGAACTTACGTAATTACTGACGTGTTCTTGGCTTAGCTGGTTTAGCCGGACGACCGTTGTTCAGCTTAGGCTTACTTTTGTTAGCCTGAGGTTTGCCTTTGTTTGCAGCTGGAGCACTACGACCTGAATCAGGTGTTGTAGTACCGCGAGTTGCAGGCTTCTTGCGTTTAGTTTGGTTGCTACGGCCTTTTGGTGCGTTTGCACGCTCTTCGTGACGCTTAACAGCACGACGAATTTTTTGGCTACGAGAACGCTCACGCTTACGAGAAGTATTTGAAGGATCAAGATCCAACAAAGTCTCTTTCTCTGGCTTAAGCTCAACAAGCTCACGCAGGTAGTTAACTTCTTGAAGATTTAGCTCTTTCCAACCGCCACGAGGCAGTTTCTTATCAAGGTAGATATCACCGTAACGTACACGTTTCAGGCGGCTTACTGTTGTTTCTTGAGATTCCCAAAGACGACGAACCTCACGGTTACGACCTTCGTTAATCGCTACGTAGAAAGTATGATTCATACCTTCACCGCCAGCGTAAACCACATCTTCAAAACGAGCCATGCCGTCTTCAAGTTGTACGCCACGAGTAACGTTTTTTACTTTTTGCTCAGTCACTTCACCAAACACACGTACTAAGTACTCACGTTCAACCTGACGGCTTGGGTGCATTAGACGGTTTGCAAGTTCACCATCAGTAGTGAAAAGCAAAAGACCCGATGTGTTTGCATCAAGACGACCAACTGAAATCCAACGCGAACCACGGATCTTAGGTAGACGATCGAAAACAGTACGGCGGCCTTCAGGATCGTGACGAGTACAAAGCTCACCTTCAGGTTTGTAGTAAGCAAGTACACGACAAACCACTTCTTCAGAAGCCTTGCCTGAAACAGTATGGCCATCGATACGGATCACTGAGTTCTCGTCTTCAAGACGCTCGCCCAGTTTCGCAACTTGACCGTTAACACTTACACGACCAGATTTGATTAAACCTTCTAGTTCACGACGAGAACCGTGACCAGCTCGCGCTAAAACCTTCTGTAATTTTTCGCTCATTTACTCTTTTCTACCTAATTGTCGTCTTCACAGACGTCGAATGAATTTTTCGCGACCAAATCGCGGTCGCGTATTATCGCAAATAACCTGACAAAAAGCACTTGTTATTTACTCTGGCAGGTTTGCTGTATCGTTACAGACTGTTAATCAGTAAAGCGATTATTCAAACGGCGCAGGATCGCCAGCACCACGACGTAGAACCACGGCATCATCATCACTAAAGTCAATAACCGTCGTCGGTTGCTCACCTAAGTAACCACCATTCAAAATGACATCAACCGCATGCTCTAGGCTGTCACGAATTTCTTCTGGATCCGACTCAGTTGTCTCGTTACCCGGAAGAATCAATGACGTCGACATCAGTGGTTCGCCCATCGCTTCCAACAAGTCGAGTGCAATCTTGTTGTCTGGGACACGAATACCAATCGTTTTACGCTTGGCGTTCATCAAACGCTTTGGTACTTCTTTGGTTGCTTTAAAGATAAACGTGTAAGCACCTGGCGTGTGTGCTTTCAGTAGACGGAAAGCCACGTTATCGACGCGTGCATACAGTGATAATTCAGAAAGATCACGGCATAACAACGTGAAGTTGTGCTTGTCATCGATGCGACGAATTTTACAGATACGTTCAAGTGCTTGTTTGTTTTCAAGCTGACAGCCCAGCGCATAACCGGAATCTGTTGGATAAACCACTACGCCGCCATTACGAATAATCGCAACCGCTTGAGTAATTAAGCGTGCTTGTGGGTTATCTGGGTGTACATAAAAAAACTGGCTCATTGTTGATCCTCGTTATCGAATCTCTCGACTCTATCATCAGAAGGAGCTGGTTCACCTAAAGACTATTCAGATGGTGAAACCGTTTGAAACTCCCAATCTTTCCATACTTCTTCGACCCCAGAAGGTAGCCAGAGATTACGTCCAAGTTCCATCCACGGAGATGGGTAATGGAAATCACTGCCTTGGGAGGCTAATAGTTTGTATTGTATAGCATAATCCGCGAGTGTGCGTCTTTCTTGTTGCGCTTGCTGAGGTTGAGCGACTTCCATCGCATCCCCTTTCGCTTCAACAAATGCAGCTAGCAAGCGCTTAACCCACTTGGCTGTAAGGCCATATCGCCCAGGGTGAGCGAGTACGGCTTGGCCACCAGCAGCATGAATGGCCGTGACAGCATCACTCATTGAGCACCACGTCGGCGGCACATAACCTGGGTTATTGCGAGTAAGAAACTTTTTAAACACCTGCTGCATGGTTTTTGCGTAGCCGTTGTCGACTAACCACTTAGCAAAGTGAGCGCGAGTAATAGGCGCATCACCTGCAATCAATTTAACTTCTTCTAGCACCCCTTCACGAGTCGCTTTCTCAAGACGTTGAGCAATCATCTCTGCGCGTCCAATACGGTGTTGCTTCTGTTGCTCAATGAGCGCTTTGAGTTCTGGTGACTCAGGATCAACGTTTAACCCAACAATATGGATATCTTTGTTTTGCCAAACAGTCGAAATCTCAATGCCGTTGATCAGCTGAATAGGAAGATTGTTATCAGCAATATAGTTGCGTGCTTCAGCAAGCCCATCAGTCGTGTCATGATCTGTAATCGCTAGCGCTTCGATGTTAAAGCCAAGCGCTCGGTCAATTAGCTCAGGTGGAGTAAGTCGGCCATCTGAGGCTGTTGTATGACTATGTAGATCAATTCTCATATATTCTTTTTCATTGTTTTCAATTTTTATCGTTATATTTGTGTCAACACACTTGACCCGCAAGCAGAAAACTAGTTAACTAGTACACAAATACGAAGTATCACATTTGATAGGTTCACCATGTTACAAGAATTTAACCAAAACCATAAAGATAAAGTTTTAGAACTTTCTTCAGTAGAAGCAAGTTCAGAGCTTAATTGGTGGCGCACTTGGACAAGTTCTTGGTGGGCTAACGTGTACTTCTAGTTAAACAGTTTGTTTATAAAAAAGTTATCACTAAGCCCGCTTTAATAGCGGGCTTTTTAATTTGTCGAACATCTCACATTCAACTGACTAACAAATCATCGAATTGACCATATTCTAGATTGGGTGAAAGGTATCTTTATGCGACTATGTACGGCAGGAAATTTAAAGAATCATAAAGGAGGTCTTGTGAACAAGGCCATTGAAATCAAAAAGCTGGGAACCATTGAGGTCATCAATTCCTCAGTTCCTTACTCGCAAGATCCAACCAGCGTTTTTCATACTTTGTGTGAAAACAAAACTGATAGTCTTTTGTTGGAATCTGCCGAGATTGAATCTAAACAGAACCTGACAAGCCTACTCCTTATCGACTCTGCTGTTCGCATCGTATGTCGCGGACATGAAGTAACCTTTCAAGCATTGACTGAAAACGGTCAAGCGCTTATCGAACATCTCACTCAAAACGTGAAAGCAGAAATTAAATCTGACCTTACTGATAACGTTTTGACGCTGACTTTTATCGAACCAAGCAACGAATTAGACGAAGACTCACGTTTAAGAGAAGCCTCTTCATTCGATGCACTGCGTTTGGTTCAGCACAGCTTTGAGCAAGACGCGGATAACAAACACGCATTATTCATGGCGGGCTTATTCGCTTACGACATCGTGGCAAACTTTGAGCCACTAGGTGATGCTGAAGCAACCAACAATTGTCCTGACTTTGTATTCTACGTAGCTGAAACACTATTGCGTTTCGATCACCAAGAGAACGAAGGCCTACTTCACGCGAGCTTATTTGCTCAAGATGACAACATCAAAGCGCAATTAACTGACCGTCTAGCCGACATTCAAACACAATGTCAGTCACTGAAAGCCATCACGGAAGTGACGCCACTAGACAACGTGGAAGCGGTACCAAGCGTTTCTGATGAAGATTTCTGTCAAACGGTTCGTGACCTAAAAGAGTACGTAGTAAAAGGCGATGTGTTCCAAGTCGTACCATCACGCCGCTTCACGCTTCCTTGCCCTGCTCCACTGGCGGCTTATAAAGAACTCAAACAAAGTAACCCAAGCCCTTACATGTTCTACATGCAAGACGAGTTGTTTACTCTGTTCGGTGCTTCTCCAGAAAGCGCTCTGAAATACGAGACAGAAACCAACCAAATCGAGATCTACCCGATTGCTGGTACTCGTCGTCGTGGTAAGCGCCCAGACGGTCAAATCGATTTCGACCTAGACAGCCGTATCGAACTTGAACTGCGTACCGACAAAAAAGAAAACGCGGAACACATGATGCTAGTCGACCTAGCACGTAACGATGTGGCACGTATTGCTGAAGCTGGCACTCGCCACGTAGCAGACTTACTGAAAGTAGACCGCTACAGCCATGTAATGCACTTGGTTTCTCGTGTTGTTGGTCAGCTCCGTGAAGACTTAGATGCTCTGCACGCTTACCAAGCTTGTATGAACATGGGCACGCTAACGGGCGCACCAAAAATCCGCGCAATGCAGCTTATTCGTGACGTAGAAAAAACGCGTCGTGGTAGCTACGGTGGTGCAGTCGGTTATCTAACCGGTGAAGGGACTCTAGATACTTGTATCGTAATTCGCTCTGCTTACGTTGAAGATGGCGTAGCACAAGTACAAGCTGGCGCTGGTGTGGTATTCGATTCAGACCCACAAGCAGAAGCCGATGAAACTCGCGGCAAAGCACAAGCGGTTATCTCAGCGATTCAAGCAGCTCATACTAAGAACCTAACAAATAAGAAGGAGTCGTAATCATGGCTGATATTGTATTCATCGATAACTTCGACTCGTTCACTTACAACCTTGTAGACCAATTTCGTTCATTAGGTCACAGCGTAAAAATTTACCGTAACAACATTCCTGCAAAAGTAGTTGAAGCGGCGATCAACGAACTAGACAACCCTGTTGCACTGCTTTCACCAGGCCCTGGCGCTCCAGCAGATGCGGGCTGTATGCCAGAGCTGATTCAGCTTCTAAAAGGTAAAGTGCCAATGATTGGTATTTGCTTAGGCCACCAAGCGATTGTTGAAGCCTATGGCGGCACCGTTGCAGGCGCTGGCGAAATCATTCATGGTAAGGTGTCGATGATGGAACACCAAAACCATGCGACTTACCAAGGCTTACCTTCGCCACTGGCTATCGCTCGCTATCACTCTTTAGTGGCAACGCATGTATCTGATAGCCTAACGGTGACAGCTGAAGTCGATGATTTGGTGATGTCTGTGGTTCAAGAACAAGACAAGGTGTGTGGATTCCAATTCCACCCTGAATCAATTATGACGACCTACGGTGCAACGCTTCTAGCAAACGCTATCGAATGGGCTCTTGAGAAACCTCTTCGCCTTGAAAAGACTGGAAAAATAGGAAACGATCATGGAACAGATTAATAAACTTTACGAACAGCAGTCTCTTACTCAAGAAGAAAGCCAACAATTGTTTGATGTGATCATCAAGGGGGAACTTGACCCAATCTTGATGGCTTCTGCGCTGACTGCACTAAAAATCAAAGGCGAAACGCCCGATGAGATCGCTGGTGCGGCGAAAGCACTGCTTGCGAATGCAAACCCGTTCCCTCGCCCTGATTACGATTTCGCAGACATCGTTGGTACAGGTGGCGACGGTCACAACACCATTAATATTTCGACGACTTCTGCATTTGTTGCCGCAGCGTGTGGCTTAAAAGTCGCGAAGCACGGTAACCGCAGCGTATCGAGCAAATCAGGTTCTTCTGACCTATTGGATTCGTTCGGTATCAACCTAGCGATGACAGCAGAAGACACGCGGGCGGCTGTTGATGAACTTGGCGTAGCGTTCCTATTTGCTCCGCAGTATCACGTTGGTGTACGTCACGCGATGCCTGTTCGTCAAACCATGAAAACGCGCACTATCTTCAATATCCTTGGCCCACTGATTAACCCAGCTCGCCCTAACATCGAGCTAATGGGTGTTTACAGCAAAGAGCTTGTACGCCCTATCGCGGAAACCATGCTGCAAATGGGCATGAAGCGCGCGGCGGTTGTTCACGGTAGCGGCCTTGATGAAGTAGCGATTCACGGCGAAACCATGGTTGCTGAAATCAAAGATGGCACAATTCACGAATACACAGTGACACCAGCAGACTTTGGTTTGAACACTCACCCTCTTGAAGCAATCAAGGGCGGCGAGCCAGAAGAGAACAAAGCCATCACAACCGATATCCTGACGGGTAAAGGCACTGATGCTCAAGTTGGCGCAGTGGCAGTCAACGTAGCTCTGCTGATGCGTCTATTTGGTCACGAAGACCTAAAAGCCAACGCTCAGCAAGCGATTGACGCGATGAACTCTGGCAAAGCGTACGAGCTTGTACATAAGCTTGCTGCACACGCCTAACGAACGACGAATTGAGACAAAGAACATGACACAGACTACCGATAAACTGTCGACCCACGTTTCAGTCAAAGAAGCTGAAATGGCGGAAGTATTAGCAAAAATCGTTCGTGATAAATACCAATGGGTTGAAGCGCGTAAGCAGACTCAACCATTAGACGAGTTTAAAGCGTCACTAACTGCAACAGACCGCAGCTTTTATGACGCTCTGAGCGGAGAACAAACGGTTTTCATCACTGAATGTAAAAAGGCCTCTCCATCAAAAGGTTTAATCCGTGACGAGTTTGACCTCGACTACATTGCGTCTGTTTACAACAACCACGCAAACGCGATTTCTGTGCTGACAGACGAGAAGTACTTCCAAGGTGACTTTGAGTTTTTACCTAAAGTTCGCAGCATTGCTAAGCAGCCTATCCTGTGTAAAGACTTCATGGTTGATACCTACCAAGTGTATCTAGCTCGTCATTACTCAGCTGATGCTATCTTGCTAATGCTATCGGTATTAGATGACGAAGAGTACAAAGCGCTGGCGGAAGTCGCTCACTCACTCAACATGGGTGTATTGACCGAAGTCAGCAACGAAGAAGAGCTTCACCGTGCAGTCGCTCTAAACGCTAAGGTGATCGGCATTAACAACCGTAATCTTCGTGACCTTTCGACTGATTTGAACCGTACTAAAGAGTTGGCGCCGCTGATTCGCGAACTGGCTCCAAACGCAGTTGTGATTTCAGAGTCTGGCATCTACACACATCAACAAGTTCGTGACCTTTCAACGTTTGCAGATGGCTTCCTAATCGGTAGCTCTCTAATGGCAGAGAAGAACCTCGAGCTTGCGGTACGCAAAGTAACACTGGGTGAAAACAAGGTGTGTGGTTTAACTCACTCTGACGATGCAGCAAAGGCTTATCAAGCTGGTGCGGTATTCGGTGGTCTGATATTCGTTGAAGCATCTAAGCGTCATGTGGATATCGAAGCGGCTCGTTTGACTATGAGCGGCGCACCTTTGAACTACGTGGGTGTGTTCCAAAACCACAGCGTTACTGACGTTGCGAAAACGGTTTCTGAGCTAGGCCTGTTCGCTGTGCAATTGCACGGTGATGAGTCTCAAGCGTTTGTCGATGAGCTAAAACAGTCACTACCTGAAAGCGTTGAGATTTGGAAAGCTTACGGTGTTTCTCCCGATGCTGAGAGCTCGCTACCAGAATTACTGGAAAGCAACGTGACTCGTCACCTGCTAGATACTAAAGTGGGTTCTCAAACTGGTGGCACAGGCCAAGTGTTCGATTGGAACCTAATCAACAACCAAAGCGCAATCATGTTGGCGGGTGGTCTAACCCCAGAAAATGCTAACCAAGCGGCTAAGTTGGGTTGCTTAGGATTAGACCTAAACTCTGGTGTTGAATCTGCTCCAGGCAAAAAAGACGCAGACAAACTGCAACGTGCTTTTGCTGCGATTCGTAATTACTAGTCCAAGCTCGGCGCTAGAAATTAGAAAGCAGAAACTAAAAACATATTTGTGAGCTTTGCCTTTTGCGAAGCTCAAACAAGATTAAATGACTTGGTGTGAATACACATCAGTAGAATTGAAGGAATAACACAATGGCTAAACTCGATGCCTACTTTGGTGAATACGGTGGTCAATACGTACCGCAGATCCTAGTGCCAGCACTAGACCAACTTGAACAAGCATTTATCGATGCACAAGCCGATCCTGAGTTCCGCAGCGAATTCATGACGCTTCTTCAAGAGTACGCTGGTCGTCCAACGGCACTAACGCTAGCACGCAACCTAACAAAAGGTACAAAAACAAAACTGTACCTAAAGCGTGAAGATCTACTTCACGGCGGTGCTCACAAGACAAACCAAGTTCTTGGTCAAGCATTGCTAGCAAAACGTATGGGTAAGCAGGAAATCATCGCTGAAACTGGCGCAGGCCAACACGGTGTGGCAACGGCTCTAGCGTGTGCTCTACTAGGTCTTAAGTGTCGTGTTTACATGGGTGCAAAAGACGTTGAACGTCAAAGCCCGAACGTGTTCCGTATGAAGCTAATGGGCGCAGAGGTTATCCCTGTTCATTCTGGCTCTTCAACGCTAAAAGATGCGTGTAACGAAGCACTACGTGACTGGTCTGCAACTTATGAAGACGCGCATTACCTATTGGGTACTGCAGCGGGTCCTCACCCATTCCCAACGATTGTTCGTGATTTCCAACGCATGATTGGTGAAGAAACGAAGAACCAAATTCTAGCTCGTGAAGGTCGCCTTCCTGATGCGGTTATCGCTTGTGTCGGCGGTGGTTCGAACGCTATCGGTATGTTTGCGGATTTCATTGAAGAAGAAACTGTTCGCCTAATCGGTGTAGAGCCGGCTGGTAAAGGTATTGATACCGACCAACACGGCGCGCCGCTTAAGCACGGTAAAACCGGTATCTTCTTCGGCATGAAAGCGCCACTGATGCAAGATGAGAACGGCCAAGTAGAAGAGTCTTACTCTGTATCTGCGGGTCTAGACTTCCCATCAGTTGGTCCTCAACACGCGCACCTAAATGCTATTGGCCGTGCTGAATACGACAACGTGACCGACGACGAAGCGCTAGAAGCGTTCCAATTGATTGCACGTAAAGAAGGTATTATCGCAGCGCTAGAGTCATCTCATGCTTTGGCTCATGCTGTTAAAATGGCTCACGATGACCCAGAGAAAGAACAGCTATTAGTGGTTAATCTATCTGGTCGTGGTGATAAAGACATCTTCTCTGTACACGACATTCTTAAAGAGAAAGGAGCATTATAATGGATCGCTATCAATCACTCTTCACTCGCTTAGCTGAAAAGAATCAGGGCGCATTTGTACCATTCGTAACGGTTGGCGATCCTAACCCTCAGCAGTCTCTTAAGATCATGGAAACACTCGTTGAAGCGGGTGCTGATGCACTTGAACTTGGTATTCCATTCTCAGATCCGCTTGCAGATGGCCCGACAATCCAAGGTGCAAACATTCGTGCGTTAGATTCTAAAGTCACGCCAGATGTGTGTTTTGATCTTATTGGTCAAATTCGTGCTAAATACCCAGAGCTACCAATCGGCCTACTGATGTACGCAAACTTGGTGTACGCACGTGGTATCGAGAACTTCTACGAGCGTTGTGCTAATGCAGGTATCGATTCAGTATTGATTGCTGATGTACCAACCAACGAGAGTGGCGAGTTTGTTGCTGCAGCTAAGAAGTTTGGTATTCACCCAATCTTTATTGCTCCACCAACAGCAAGTGATGAGACGCTTCAATCGGTTTCTGAGCTAGGTGGTGGTTACACTTACCTACTTTCTCGTGCTGGCGTAACGGGTGCAGAAACCAAAGCAAACATGCCTGTGACAGCCCTACTTGACCGTTTGAACAAGTTTGATGCGCCACCAGCACTGCTTGGTTTCGGTATCTCTGCTCCTGAGCAAGTAAAAGAAGCCATCGAAGCTGGCGCTGCTGGTGCTATCTCTGGCTCTGCGGTTGTGAAAATCATTGAAAACAACGTTGAACAACCAGAAGCAATGCTTAAAGCACTTGCTGAGTTTGTTACGCCAATGAAAGCGGCAACGCAAAAATAATAAATAGGCTCCCACTAGTGCGATAATTTGCGCTGTGGGAGTTTTTCTCCGAGAACACGTCCAAACCCTCTCAATTGTTAAATTTCTGATAAAAACAACACCTCATACAAACCTGTAGCACACCTATAATACCCCACCAAAACATCACCACCATTTATAAAAATAATGACAAACCAAAAAGCAAACGTTTGCTTTAGTGTGAAAAATCATCAAATGACATTTGATTACTGCTTTTTGGTGTTCTTTCATCTCTGCTCATATTGATAAATGTAAAAGATACGTGTAAAACTTCTCGCGAAATATTAATCCAATGGTACATCGTACATTGGTGAGTAGTTCTGGGATTTTTATATTTAGTAGCACAGAGGTTATGGAAGTGTTAAAAGAAAAGAGTTTACTAAGCAACATCGGCGTTCAAGTCGTTATTGCAATGATCATCGGTACCGCTGTCGGTGCAATGATGGGTGACAGCGCAACAATGTTCGCTCCACTGGGCGCAATCTTCATCAATTTAATCAAGATGCTGGTTATTCCTCTAGTCGCAGTTGCCCTAATTTCAGGTGCTGCAGGTCTAGGTAATAGCTCATCAGCAGGTAAAGTTGGTGTGGTTACACTGGGTTACTTTGCACTAACGTCTGCACTTGCTGTAGCACTAGCGCTTGTAATGGGTGAAGTATTCGAACCGGGTCGTGGTATCGATGTTTCTGGCGTTGAAGGTATGTTCTCTTCTGAATACGCTGCGAAAGGCGAACTTCCAACGTTCTGGGCAACCATCACGGGCATGATCCCGACCAACGTTTTCCAATCACTGAATGAAGCAAACATTCTGCAAATTCTAGTCTTCTGCTTATTCTTCGGTATTGCGATTTCTAAACAAGCGAAAGAGAAACGTGACCCTATCATCAATGGCGTAAACGCGATTGTTGACGCTATGGTTTGGATGATCAACAAGGTTATGATCATTGCACCACTTGGCGTATTCGGCCTAATGGCAGAAGCTGTGGGTACATTCGGTTTTGGCGCACTTATGGTTGTGTTCAAACTGTTCGTTGTTTACATCGCTGCGATTCTAATCTTCGGCTTTGTTGCTTACCCGCTAATGATTCAAATCTTCACTAAGACTTCTGCGAAGAAGTTCCTAGTGGCGATGAAGAAGCCTCAAGCGGTTGCACTATCAACAGCATCTTCAATGGCGACACTGCCAGTAACAATGGAAACGGTAGAGAAAGAACTTGGCGTTCGTAACTCTACGGCTTCATTCGTTCTGCCTCTTGGTGCGACGATCAACATGTCTGGTAACGCAATTTACTACGGCCTAGTTGCTATCTTCTTCGCACAGCTGTTCAACATCGACCTTTCTATGGGTGCTTACGTTGCTATCATCGTAACGTCGACTCTAGGCGCAGTTGGTCAAGCAGGTGTTCCAGGTCCTTCTTTCCTAGTGGTTGCGGTTCTTCTAGCAGCTGGTATCCCTATTGAAGGTCTACCTCTGTTGTTCGCTCTAGACCGTATCTTCGACATGATCCGTACTGCTCTAAACATCACTGGTGATGCAGCATGTGCAGTCATCGTTGATTCTCTAATCGAAGACGAAGCGAAAGAAGCTGAGCTACAAAAACAGCAAGCGTAATATTAAAACGCTAAGTTGATGGTGACTTGAATTGACACCACCAGCATAAACTAGAAAATCCGAGAGCCTTACAGCCCTCGGATTTTTGTTTTTGGTGTTCTAGTTTTTTAGGCGTTAGACGAATTACAAATCAGCGCCATAGATATCAAACGTAAAGTACTTAGCGGCGATCTTGTCGTAAGTACCGTTCGCTCTGATCTCTTCAATCGCGGCATTGAATTGTTTCGCCAGTTTTGAATCCTGCTTTCTTAGTGCTAACGCCGTACCCTCGCCAATGTAGGCTTTGTCGGTTACTGCTTTACCTTTAAATTCAAAGCCCTCACCTTCTTTTTTATCTAAGAAAGCTAATGACAGTTGATCCGAGTTGCCGAAGGTTAGATCTAAGCGACCGTTTTGCAGATCCAGATACACTTCGTCTTGCCCTGTGTAACGCTTAATGTTGGCAACACTGCCAAACTTGTCGGTTACGTAGCGATCGTGAATCGTACCTTGCTGAACACCGATGGTTTTGCCCGCTAAGCCTGCCTCATCAACGCTGAATTCTGCGCTTTTGGCAGCAACAAATACGGCTGGTGTTTGGTAGTACTTATCAGTAAATAAAATCTTGCGCTTACGCTCTTCGGTAATACGCATTGAAGCCATGATCACATCTGACTTTCTTGCCAACAAACTTGGAATTAGCGAGTCCCAGCTTTGTGAAACCCAAGTACAATCGAGTTTAGCTTGCTCACACAAGGCATCAGCTATCTCAATATCAAACCCGACAGGTACACCGTCACTGTTTTTATAGTTGAATGGCGGATACGTAAAGTCCGACGCCAAACGGATTTCTTTCGCCTGTACCGTTGTACCAAGTAAAGCGGCCGCACAAGCGAGTCCTAGTATTATCTTTTTCATCATTGCCATCCTAGATATGATCTTTATCGAGTTGAGATTGAATTTCTTTATGTTGAGCTTGTTGAATTTGTTTGCCTTGTTGACTCTGTTCTAATTCGGTTTGGTAACGTGTTAGTGACGTTATCACTTCTAGCATGCTCTCTTGGCTACCAATACTGATTCGAACACAGTTACGCAAAGCCGGTTCATGGTTTTGGTTCCTTGTCACAATGCCGTCCTTCGCCAAGACACTGAACACTTGGTGCCCTGCTTTTTGACGCAGCAAAATGAAGTTTGTCGATGAAGGGTAAACAGACTCGATGAAATCAAACCGCGTTAGCTCACAAGCAAACCAGTTACGTAGTTCAACCAGCTTTTGCGTCGCGTCTTGCATCACTGAGACTCGTTCATCAGACAACGCGTCTAATACAATTTGAGATGAGCAATCTGGCATCGGATAAGGTGGAATCAGCTTCGCGACATACTGCATCACATTTTGACTCGCTAAGATAAAACCACAACGAACTGCAGCCAGTCCAAATGCCTTAGACAAAGTGCGAATCACAACCAAGTGCGGATAACGCTCAATAAGGCTAACGGCTGACGTTTGTGGTTCAAATTCGATATACGCTTCATCGACGACCACTAGAGATTTTCCAGTCGTGCCTTCCAGTACCTGAATCAAATCCGATTTAGGAATCACATTGCCCGTTGGATTGTTTGGTGAGCAAAGAAACACGATATTCGCCAGTTTTGCCTTATTCACAATATCAGCGACGTTCAGGCTAAAGTCTTCCTGCAATGGAGAGTCCAAGGTATTAATCGCCAATGCATCAGCGCAAAACTCATACATCGCATACGTTGGAGAGCAGATAAGTATGTTGTCGCACGCCGGTTTACAGAATGTTCTGATCAGCAAATCAATCGCTTCATCTGCACCACGAACAGCCACAGTCGCGGCATCGGTACTACAGTAATCTTGATAAGCCTTAGCAATATCTTGTGGTAAGAAGTCTGGGTATCGGTTGTGACTTGCTTCTCCTTGAAACAGCGAGCTTTCCAATTCATTGGCGTTTAGCCAGACACGTCCATCACCACCAATTCTTCTTGCCGATTGATAAGGTATTAATTTTTTTACAGCCTGAGGCACTAAGCTATCAATAAAAGATGTCAAGAAGCTATCCCTTTCACAAAATCACAATGTCTTCATCATTGCCTTCATATTCAAAAAATGTGACTTATACACATATTGAATCACAAATGATGATTAAGTATTTACATTCAAACAGAACACTATTGATAAATGAATCGAAATAATCACATAATAGCCATGATAAAAAGTCATAGGTAAAGATATGAATCGCACACTTCCTTCAACCAAAACCTTGCTCGCGTTTTTGTCTACGGCAAGGCACCTCAACTTTACACGCGCGGCACATGAGCTCAATGTTACGCAAGGTGCAGTGAGTCGTCAGGTATTGTCGTTTGAAGAAAGCCTTGGCTGTGATCTCTTCTATCGCCATGCTCGCGGATTGTCTTTAACGCCGAAAGGAGAAGAACTGGTTCCCCTGATACAAGGAACGATTCATCAGCTGCAATCGGCTCTAAATCAAGTGGCTAGCTCTCCGTCTAAGATCAAACTCAACGCACCGAGCTGTATTACCTCTTGGCTACTACCTAAGTTGATGTCTTTTCAGCAAGCCTATCCTGAAATTGATGTCGAACTGACGTCGACCATCAAGCACGTCTTCGAACCAAGCTTTGATCCGTTTGACGCCGTAATTACCTATGGTAAGAAGCCAAACCAACAATCGATTATCAGCCAATTATTGTTTAACGAGCAGCTAGCGCCCGTTTGCCAAGCACAAAGCATTACACAGAGCCATCTTGTCGACGACGCATCGACCATCATCAAGCCACACAAGCTTGCCCAATACACTTGGCTACACGCCAACAATGAGCAAAGTGATTGGCGACTTTGGTTAGAGCACATAGGCAGCCACGACCTTTCAAGCAAGAACAACCAACAATTCGCGACACTCGATCAAGCTATGAACGCCGCCATTCAAGGGTTTGGCATTGCCATAGGCGACATCACACTGGCCAAGCAAGATATTGATTTAGGTAGATTGGTAAAAGTGAGTGAAGGCAGTGTTTTCTCTGGAAATGGTTACTTCTTGCTGCAACCCAAGAATCGACAAAATACATCCTTATCTACGCTTGTTGATTGGCTCGTCGATTAGCGGCAATCATTGTTGGTAGGCCTCTTTATAAGCGGCAGGAGAGCGTCATAATGAGAATTTTTCCGTTCTCAAAATGAAACTATTTGATGTCTGTTTCGTATTGATTGTCAGAGAATAGAACGTACCTTCCTTTAACTATTTGAAAAGAAGTTCAATTCTATTTAGCCGGGAATTTATTCTGTTCCGTTGGAGAAAATGGCATTCGAGTTGCTTTGTCATAGATAACCCAACCAATATACAGCAGGTTGCACCAGTTTCACTGCAGCTTGTCACGGAGGATAGGCTATGACCTTACAAAGACATACGTATTACGGCTTGATTCACCATGGAATTAAAACCCTATTAATGGACAGAATTGGCCACTTCACAGAGCGTGAATATCACGAGTATCTCGACTTAACGACCGGTAAATCGACGTGTTTTGCCATGAGTGAGCAAGAACTCGAAAATACCTTAGATAGCTTGAAGAGCGAAGGCTACCTTGAAGACATCAAGAAGCTGATACCTCGCTACCAAACCCCGTCAATGAGATAATCTGTTAAAACTCGTTAAACACGATGAGCGGTTAGATTGAATTAATTGGCACCCAATTGTCTCGAGCTATTTAGCATCGAGACAGTTTTCGTTAGACTGTCAGCAACTCAACTAACTGGATAGTCAGTGTCTCATGAAACAAATTCTTGATTTCATTCCTCTCATTATTTTCTTTGCGCTTTATAAGATGTACGACATCTATACCGCGACCGGCGCTTTGATCGTTGCCTCTGCAGTTCAAATTATTTTGACTTATTTCATCTACAAGAAAGTCGAAAAAATGCAGGTCATCACCTTTCTAATGGTTGCCGTATTTGGTGGCATGACCATCTTCTTGCACGACGACAACTTCATTAAATGGAAAGTCACCATCGTTTACGCACTGTTTGCGATTGGCCTGACGGTCAGTCACATCATGGGCAAATCAGCGATTAAAGGTATGTTAGGCAAAGAGATCACACTGCCTGATTCGGTATGGGGCAAGATCAACTGGGCATGGACGCTGTTCTTTACCCTATGTGCCGTTCTCAACGTTTACGTTGCTTTCAGCCTACCGTTGGATGTTTGGGTCAACTTCAAAGTGTTTGGTCTACTCATCGCGACCTTGCTCTTCACCTTGCTCACTGGTGTTTATATCTATAAGCATCTACCAAAAGACCAGCAGAAAGAGTTAACGGATAAAAATACCGACGAGAAATAGCCCTTAGGGATGAGTCCTCATACCCTATTTGATACAATTATTATCAATATGCGATTGGCCAATGATACTCGTGATCATTGGCCGCTGATTATTTGTGTTCGGTGAAGACGTTAAAAATTAGACCACCACGAGTCTCGTAAACACATCTATTTTTATATAAAACAATCAATACCATTAAGAGTACGACAATGACTATTCAATCAACTTTGAACCCGATTGGTTCTTTACTTCTTCGCACATTAGCGATGCCTTCTGATACAAATGCAGCAGGCCAGATTTTCGGTGGTTGGATAATGTCACAGCTTGACCTTGCTGGCGGTATCTTGGCGAAAGAGATCTCTAACGGCAAAATAGTCACAGTTTCAGTATCAAGTATTGAATTCAAACAGCCAGTATCGGTTGGCGATGTAGTGTGTGTTTATGGTGACTGCACTAAGATTGGCCGTAGCTCTATGAATATCGACCTAGAAGTATGGGTTAAGCCGGTACTTGATCATGGCATCGGCGACCGTTACAAGGTCTGTGGCGCGACCTTCAACTACGTGGCAGTTGATGAAAGTGGTAAGCCTCGCTCTATCAATAAATAGGACTTTTCACTCAGTCGTTCATGTAAGTGGTCTTTAGTTTCAGCAAATGAAATAGATAAAGACCATAGCGCTCTCTCGCACCAATTCACAATTTCTTATCATTAGCCCTTCCAATACCAATTAGTTCGCGTAAATTAGCAAGATAGCGAATTTAAACGCCCCAAATTTAGTGAAGTAAAATAAGGATATCTCAATATGTGGTACGTGATTTTTTCTCAAGACGTCGAAAATTCATTAGAAAAACGCCTAAGTGTTCGCCCACAACATCTAGAACGCCTACAAACACTTCACGATGAAGGCCGACTGTTAACAGCAGGTCCAATGCCAGCGATTGATTCAGATAACCCTGGCGAAGCAGGCTTTACAGGTTCAACTGTGATTGCTGAATTTAACTCTTTGGAAGATGCACAAGCATGGGCAGACGCTGACCCGTACATTGATGCTGGCGTTTACCAAAATGTGATTGTAAAACCATTCAAGAAAGTATTTTAACGTGAAAAAATGGATTATTGGCTCACTGGCTTTAGCTCTGCTTGCAGGCTGTGCTTCAAGTGAGCAAGACGAACAAAGACAGCTAGAGATGATGGCGCAGCACCGAGCTGGCGTTTTATCTGCAGGCCTGCCGATTGAGTATGGCCCACTGTCGGTCATGCGCGTGCTAGCAAAAAACACGGTTATCGAAATCATGATGATCTACAACCAAGATGCAAAAGGTGCTAAGCCTTTAAACCAAGTTGTAGACATGAGTGTGAATAGCTACTGCACCAACTCTGAAGTGAGAGCAAACCTTGATATGGGCTTGGCTTACAACATCAAGATTCGCAACACTCGCGGACAACTGATGGTTGAGAAGTTGATCAGCAAAGAGACGTGTCAGAGCAGCAGCTAGATTCTAGCTCGAGATTCGAACAAGTATAAAACCAGAAGGCCTCGCAAATGCGAGGCCTTTGTTGTGGTTCATCATAGATTAGCGGAGCAATCAAAATCCTAAGCTGAATTATGCCTCGGTTGATTCCCACTCTTTACGCAGTGCTTTAGTTGCCGAAACTAAGTTAGTCAGCGCCGCTTCCGTCTCTGCCCAGTTCCGTGTCTTCAGCCCACAATCAGGGTTTGCCCACAAACGTTCCGCTGGAATTTTCTCTGCCGCTTTCTTAAGTAAATCAACAATCCACTCTTCTGACGGGATGTTTGGTGAGTGAATGTCATAAACGCCAGGTCCAATCGCATTCGGGTAGTTGAACTCTTCAAATGCTTTCAGCAGTTCCATGTTCGAGCGAGAAGTCTCAATGGTAATCACATCGGCATCTAGCGCGGCTACTGAATCAATGATCTCGTTGAACTCGCTGTAACACATGTGGGTATGAATCTGAGTTTCTGGTTTAGCACTTGCCGCTGAGATCTTAAAGGCATCGACGGCCCACTCTAGGTATTCTGCGTGGTCGCGCTTTTTCAATGGCAGACCTTCACGAATCGCTGGTTCATCGATTTGGATAATGTTGATGCCCGCGTCTTGCAAATCAGACACTTCATCTCGCAGCGCAAATGCCAATTGATTAGTGATCTCTTTGCGTGAAATGTCTTCACGTGGGAATGTCCAACATAAGATAGTGACTGGGCCTGTCAGCATCCCTTTCATCTGCTTCGAGGTCAGAGATTGGGCATAGGTCGACCATTCTACGGTCATCGGCTTCTCACGCTCTATATCCGCGACCACAATCGCCGGCTTCACGCAGCGTGAGCCATAGCTTTGTACCCAACCAAACTTAGTGGTTTGAAAGCCTGCTAGGTTTTCTGCAAAGTACTCCACCATGTCGTTACGTTCAGCTTCGCCATGAACAAGCACATCCAAATCCAGTGCTTCTTGACGTTTAACGGCATCCGCAATATGGCCTTTCAATGCAGTGTTATATTCCGCTTCACTCAGTTTGCCAGTGCGGTAAGCGCTACGTTGAACACGGATCTCGCCTGTCTGTGGGAATGAACCAATGGTTGTGGTTGGTAACAGCGGTAAGCCTAACACCTCAGACTGGTGCGCGGCACGTTCTGCGTATGGAGCAGTGCGCTCTGCTAGGGCTTTAGTTATCGTGTTAATACGAGCTTGAACTTGCGGCTTATTCACATGAGTTGCACTCTTGCGTGCAACAATCGGGTGGCTATACGTCTCACACGCTAAAATGGCATTTTGGTCGCCGTCTAACGCCGCACCCAATAAGCTCACCTCAGTGACTTTCTGTTTTGCAAAGGCAAACCAACTCTTCACTTCTTCGCTAAGCGTCTCTTCTAACTCAAGGTCGACTGGGCTATGCAGCAATGAACATGAACTTGCGACCCATAGTTTATCGCCTAGCTTTTCTTTCACTGGTTGCAGCAACTCAAGCTGCGCGGCTAAGTCTGCTCGCCAAACATTGCGTCCGTTGATTGCTCCTGCAGAAAGCACCCAATCTTCAGGTAGCTTGTTCACCACTTCATCGAGTTGCTGGGGTGCGGCAGCCAAATCGATGTGTAAGCCGTTGACGGGCAGTTCCATGATTTTATCTAACGTGTCAGTCACAGAATCAAAGTACGTGGTAAGGAGTAGCTTCACATCACCTTGAATCACCTGATAAGCCAATTTGAATGAATCTGCCCACTTAGTCTCAAGTTCCAGAGAAAGGATAGGTTCATCGATTTGTACCCACTCAACGCCCAACTTGGCCAGTTTTGCCAGAATCGCTTGGTAAGCGGTAAGCAAGCGTGGAAGCAAAGTTAAACGGTCAAAGCCCTCTTCTACTTCCTTGCCGAGATATAAATAAGATAATGGGCCTAGAAGAACTGGCTTCACCTTATGCCCCGCTTTAATCGCTTCACTCACTTCGTCAAACAGTTGTGGCCAACTCACTTCAAAGGTGTCGTCTTTACTGAACTCAGGAACAATGTAGTGATAGTTAGTGTTGAACCACTTCGTCATATCTGATGCTGCTGCACCATCTTTAGCGCTTTCAGAGCCGTGCTTAGCGCCACAACAAGTTGGCTGCCTTTGAGATTGTATTTGAGATTGACCGCGACCAACGCGGAACAAGGTATCTAAATCTGGGAAGGCTTTTTCACCTTCTGATCCACCAGCGTGACGCTCAGGTACATGACCTAGAAGTAACGTCGTTGTTAGAACATGGTCGTACCATGCGAAGTCACCCGCAGTTGCAAAGCTTAGATTCGCCTTAGCTTGTACATTCCAGTTACGATTTCTTAGTTCGCTACCGAGTTGCTTTAAATCTGATTGGTTAATCTCACCGCGCCAGTATTTTTCTAAAGTGAATTTGAGTTCGCGTTTTTCGCCGATACGTGGGTAGCCTAAAATATGCGTTGTCGTAGTCATGAACCTGTTCCTTATTCAATAATTTTTAGTGTTCGATCAAACTGCCTAGCTTATGGTTTAAGTTCTTTACAAGGCGTCTAGATGGCTAAACTATCTCCCTAATCTGAACGATGAACAACGTCCAAATATTCATCTTGTTTATTAAAAATATTCATCTTGAATAATCTAAAGCTGAAAAATCAAATCCATCTGGACATCTAGACGTTTACAAATGAAAGAAAACCCCGTAGGGTGATTATTAAGAAATATTGAATAGGCTTAGGGAATATGAGGAAAACTCATGATAGAGCTTAAACACCTTCGAACATTGACTACTTTAAGAGACAGCGGCTCGCTAACAGCGACGGCAACTTCTCTTCACTTGACTCAGTCGGCGCTTTCTCACCAACTGAAAGACCTTGAGGCGCGTATCGGTGGTCAGCTTTTCCTACGTAAAACTAGACCAGTTAAGTTCACCTCTGAAGGTGAGATTTTGCTTAGGCTTGCCGATGAGATACAGCCAAGAATAGCTAAAGCGGAGAACGAACTCGCGAGCCTGAAAGAGGATGTGAATGGTCGTTTGCACATGGCGATTGAATGTCACTCATGCTTCCAATGGTTAATGCCTGCTTTGAAGGAATATCAAGTGGCTTGGCCAAGCGTAACGCTAGATTTCTCGTCAGGCTTTGGGTTTGAGCCGCTACCCGCGCTAATGGCAGGCGAGCTAGATTTGGTGATCACCTCTGATATACAGCCTCGCTCTGAGGTTCATTACGAGCCGCTTTTCGATTTTGAGATGCGTTTGATCACCGCGATCAACTCGCCTTTGGCCGATAAAGCGAGCATTGATCCGCAAGATCTTAGCGAGATCACCATGCTCTCCTATCCTGTTCAAAAACAACGTTTAGACGTCGTGAAACACTTTTTGCAGCCTGCAGGCGTAGAACCTAAGAAGTGGAAACAAGCAGACAACACCTTGATGTTGGTGCAAATGGTATCGGCGGGTTTAGGTGTGGCGGCATTACCCAACTGGGCGATCAGTGAGTTCTCAAGACAAGGTTTGATAGCAAGCAAGCCGTTAGGTAAAGGGCTTTCAAGAAGACTGTTTGCAGCGGTAAGAAACTCAGAAAAAGACAAACGTTACCTGCAGGCTTTCTTTAGCACAGCAAGACAGCAAAGTAAGAGTCACTTAGATGGTATTGAGGTCGTTTAAGAGGTTCATTATTGGGCTAGCTTAAGCCTTTGTTAAATCGGATAGGCAAACGCCAGAAACAAAAAAAGTCACAGATAATCTGTGACTTTTTAGTTTCAGTACCGATGATTTTCGATATCTGTTGATTCGCGAAAATAGACTATCTTGGATAAGACTTAAACTGGTTAGTCAATGGGTCGTATTGATAGCCAAGCATATCGAGCTTGCCCACGACACTTTCTATATCCATTTCATACATACTGATCAGCTCTTCAAAGCTATCGCACTCTAGGCGAAGTTTTTCATTCACGATTCCCAGCAAGATAATGCTATCGAAACCTTTGACGTTGCTTAAATCCATCTCGTACTCCTTACGAACACACCGACTAGAAATAAGTTTAGAACGCTTACCAACGCCATGCTAAAAAACTGATCACACTTCTTAAAGAGAATACGTGATTATTGAGCTTACGTAATTAATGAAAGTGCGCGATTAAAGTGCCCAAACTGGCGTTAAACCCACAGCCGCAGCCAATAACATCAGTAACGAAATTGTCAGTTGCAGTTTTTCCGGGGTTTTAACGAACAGTAAATGCCAACACCAAACCACGATAGCGGAGATTAACAAAACAAAGCTGAACAGTAACGTTGAAATCACAGGCTCTAATTGAGCTTCAGACAAAGAATAGACACTCACGACTGTCGCCAAAACCACTAACATACCCGTCAACACACCAACAACGGGCAGAACTCGGTGAAATGCCTGTAAGCGTGTTCTTGCAATTGTCAGTAGTAAATGGCCAAACGCTGAGCCTAACAGTGCCACTAGCAATACAGTAGTGATAATGCCAACAGTAGTTGCTTGTTCCGTCGCTTGAATAGCCACGTAAGACAGCGCTAAACCACAAGCTAAGTACATCACCCAAATAGGGCCGGAATCACGTGTCTTCTTGGTTTGGACTTGAGAATAGAAATAAAAGATCGCAAACACGACCAGAAAGGCTTCAATTTTTACTGAAGCGACGGCAAGCCACAGCACGCCAATCGCAGGTAACATCTTGTGGATACGGCCACGCTGCCCTGGACATATATCCCCTTTCACCAAGATAAGGGTTAAGATCAGTTGGGCTCCTAAAAGCATCGGAGCAAATTGTACTAGTAACGTTTCGACCATTGTGGATCTACTTCTTCAGACTTATTTTCGCGAATAATATCAAAAACTGCTGCGAACACTAATCAAAATCACAAATTAGCGACGTTATTCAAGGCTTCAACTATGCTGTTGTATGGTTCTTTTGTCGCCATTTACCGTAAAAAGACGAAAGACACCAGAACTAACAGGGGCATGTTCTACTGGCTAGTCTAGGCTCATGCCGCTATAATTCCCGCCTCAAAAATCAGAGGTTGAAATATGTACAGCGATATCACTCCTATTCACGAACACAAAAAATACTGGGCCGAGTGCTACGGAACTGCACCCTTTTTGCCTACCAGTAGAAAGGAGATGGATGCTCTTGGATGGGATAGCTGTGACATTATTATTGTAACTGGTGACGCTTATGTCGATCACCCGAGCTTTGGTATGGCTATCATCGGCCGTCTGCTTGAAGCTCAAGGTTTCCGCGTGGGCATTATTGCTCAACCAAAGTGGGACAATAAAGATGCCTTCATGAAGCTAGGTAAACCTAACCTATTCTTCGGCATCACAGCGGGTAACATGGACTCCATGATCAACCGCTACACCTCTGATCGCAAATTACGTCACGATGATGCTTATACTCCGAACAATGAAGGTGGCAAGCGTCCTGATCGTGCAACTCTGGTTTATTCTCAACGTTGTCGTGAAGCTTACAAAGGCACGCCAATCGTGCTTGGTGGTATTGAAGCGAGCTTACGTCGTGTAGCTCACTACGACTACTGGTCAGATAAAGTTCGCCGCTCTGTATTGTTTGATGCAAAAGCTGACATTCTTCTTTTTGGTAACGCTGAGCGTGCACTGGTTGAAGTAGCACACCGCATTGCCGATGGTGAAGACATGTCTACGCTGACCAATATCCGCGGTACTGCTATCAATCTTCCTGCGGCCCCTGAAGGCTTCAAGATCATTGACTCTTCTCGTATCGAAAAGCCGAACAAAGCGTATGTTCCGGTTAACCCGTACGAAGTTGAAACTCAGTGTGATACCAAGAAAGACGAAAAAGAAGAAGTAAAAGCGCAACCTATTACTATTCGCCCTTCTCGTCACGATGCAAAAACTACAGCGGTTCGTATCCCAGGTTACGAAAAGCTAAACAATGACCGTATTCTTTACGCTCACGCTAGTCGTATTCTGCACCTTGAGACAAACCCGTACTCAGGTCGTGCTCTGATTCAACGTCACGGTGATCGCGAGCTTTGGATTAACCAAGCGCCTATTCCATTGACCACAGAAGAGATGGACTACGTGTTTGGCCTTGCGTACAAGCGTGTTCCGCACCCGATGTACGGCAAAGCGAAAATCCCAGCATACGACATGATCAAAACCTCGGTTAACATCATGCGTGGTTGTTTTGGTGGTTGTTCTTTCTGTTCAATCACAGAGCACGAAGGTCGCATCATTCAGAACCGTTCGAAAGAATCTATCTTGGATGAGATCGAAGACATTAAAGATAAAGTACCGGGCTTCACAGGTACTATTTCTGACTTGGGCGGCCCAACGGCGAACATGTACCGTTTAGGTTGTTCAGATCCAAAAGCTGAAATTAACTGTCGTCGTCCATCATGTGTGTTCCCGAAAATCTGTGAAAAGCTAAACACAGACCATCAACACACTATCGACCTGTACCGCTCTGCGAGAAAAGTACCGGGTGTTAAGAAGATCATGATCGCTTCTGGTGTACGTTACGACTTAGCGATTGAATCTCCAGAATACGTTCGTGAGCTTGTGACTCACCACGTTGGTGGTTACTTGAAGATTGCTCCAGAGCATACTGAAAAAGGCCCACTGGATCTGATGATGAAGCCGGGCATGGGCACTTACGATCGTTTCAAAGAGATGTTCGAGAAGTACAGCGCTGAAGCCGGTAAGAAACAGTACTTAATTCCTTACTTTATCTCTGCTCACCCGGGCACAGAAGATGAAGACATGCTTAACCTTGCAATGTGGCTGAAAAAGCACAACTACGAGTGTGACCAAGTACAGAACTTCTACCCATCGCCAATGTGTAATGCAACGTCGATGTACTACTCAGAGACTAACCCTCTGAAACGCGTGAAATATAAGAAGCGTGAAGATGTTCCTGTGCCGAAAGGTGATCGTCAACGTCGTCTGCATAAAGCACTGCTTCGTTACCACGATCCTGAAAACTGGAAAATCATCCGTGAAGCACTGATCAGCATGGGTAAACAGCACCTAATTGGTGACAAAGCAAACTGCCTAGTACCAGCAGAAGACTTTGATGCACAAACACCGGCACAACGTCGTAAGTCTGGTCGTCACGGTTCACAACGCTTTGCGACTAAGCACAGTAAATCTCAGCCAGGTCTTGGTGGCGAAAGCCCACGTAACCACTCTGGTAAGAAACCGGGTGGCAAGAAGCCGAATGGTAACGGCAACGGTAGCCAAGGTAATGCTAACCAAGGTGGCGGTAATGGCAATGCTCGTAAACCAGCGACTGGCTTCATTAAGAAAGGTCCTGGTGGTCAGCAATCACAAGGTAATGGCGGCGGAAATGGCAAACCAAACCGTAACAAAGCGGGCAATGGTCAAGGTGGCAAACCTGCAAGTAACGGCAAGAACCGCCAGCGCGCAGCACAACGCTAATATCGCGAACCGATTGACTTCGCTATCGTAAAAACACAAAGCGCAGCTATTTAGCTGCGCTTTTTTGTGTCTGTTACAAGATAGCCTAACGAGCAAACACCCAATACTGACTAAGCAAATAGTTACTGACCATGCCCACCAAGATGCCAACCGCCATTGCGATAAACACTGCCCCAGTAAATGCAGGCAGCAATTCAGTCATCAACTTAAAGCACAGCAAATTAGGTATCGCCGATAGTGATGCAGAGAACATGAACTTTTGCCATTGAATCAGCTTTTCGGACCAATTCCCCTGCCCTTTGAATTCAAAGGTCAACACTCGATTTCCAAACCAGGTTGTCGTTGCTGCAACGATGAAAGAGCCAATTCGAGCACTCATTAACGGCAGCCCAATAACGTAATGCAGCAACGCAAACACGGCACAATCGACAACAAAGCCACCCGACCCCACCATAGCGAATTTAATCATCTTATGATGAGGTTGTAGTTTTTGGTTTAGCACGTCGAACTTGTGGCTAAACAGTCTCGATGACGAGTTAAAATTGAACATCGCCATCACTTCGAATATGGCTCAACGATAGATTTGGTTTGATGTTTTGGCTATGACAACTAAATAGAGCGCGCTTGATCTTCACCGTCGGCTCTAAAATACAGGTCAACGCATTGTCTTTAATCTTGGTTTCCACTTCCGCTCTTTTACCAATCAGATAGAACTTGTCGATACCATCTAACTGCTTAACATCAAGTAGCTTTTTCGCTTGTCCATGACTGTAAAATTGCCCAGAGAACGGTCGTTTACCGATGTAAAAGCTCGGCGCTTCATCCGTAATCTGTTCGAAGATAATACGGTCACTTTTCTCATTCGCTTTGCCTAAGTTGAGGTAGACCATTGCAATCATTAGCAACACAGGTAGCACTAAAGCCACACTCGAGAACCACTTCTTATCTTTTTCTACTACAAGCATTGCCACCAACAAGCCAAGGGCAGGAATGCCTGGCAACACATAGGCAGGAAGAATGTTACCCGCCATGGTAAAAAGAATCAGAGGAGAGACCAACCAACACACGAGGAATGAAAACAATCCACTATGTTCAGCGTTAACTTCTGCGATTTTCTTACGACGGGCGAAAGCCAAAATAGGCAACACAATCGACCACGGTGCAGCCGCTTGAAGCCAAAACAACCAGATCATGCCTCTTGCTTGGTCATGGGCAGAACCGTATAAATCGCCCTCCCAGCCACTCACAACAAAACGCTTAAAGTGCTCGCCAACAATAAAGTAATCAATAAAACCCGGTGTTGCCATTTCAGCCATGATGTACCACGGCAAAGCAATCGCTAGCATCACGCCTAAGCCTGACAACAGTGGAAAGCGTTGCCATAACACTTTAAAAGCGCCAAAAAATCCATGTTGCAATACTAACCAAGGGAAAACGGCGATACCCATAATCACAATCGCTACCGGCCCTTTTGCCAGCAAGCCTAGTGCTAAGCCAATGAAAACGACATAGCCCCAAGACCGATTAGTCTTCGCGCTCCCTTCTCCCTTCGAACCCTCTCCTCCTAACCAACATAGGTAGAAACCTAACATGGCTATGGTCATCGCTAACGTTAATGCCATGTCAGTCATAACAGCACCCGCCGCGATAGAGAAAATCCCACATGTCGCCAATACCACGGCCGCCACCAAGGCACTTTGTCCGGTGCGCTTAGCCATGTACGCAACCAACAAAATCGTCGCAAAACCTGCTAACCAGTGTGGCGCACGCACAGCAAACTCACTCAAACCAAACAGCTCAATGCCAATCGCGCTCATCCAGGTAAACATCGGAGGCTTACCCCAGAAAGGGATGCCGTAATCAAATTGAGGGGTTAACCAATTGCCGGTTTCTACCATCAAGCGAGCCATCTCACCGTAGCGCGCTTCCGTAGTGTCCATTAAAGGGTATGTCGCCAGAGATAAGAGCCTTAGAACCAATGCAAAAGCCAACAAATACCATAGGTGCGTTCGGTTCAGGCTCATGCTGACTCCTCTAATTTAAAATGCGTTTTTAATGCAGGGGTATCGACCACCGATTGGATCAGATACAAAGGACGATTCTTGGTTTCGATGAAAATACGACCTATGTATTCCCCCATTAAACCAATACTCAGAAGTTGAATGCCGCCAAGGGCAAGTTGAACCACCATCATGGATGGGTAGCCAGTAATGGGCTCACCAAACATCATGGTTTTGAACACGATGAAGACGCCATACACAAAAGCGGTAAGCGCCACTAATCCACCAACGGCCGTCGCAATACGCAGTGGGCGGATAGAAAATGATGTGATGCCATCCATCGCCAATCCGATGAGTTTCAGGTAGTTCCATTTCGTCTCGCCACAGAAGCGAGCATCGCGCTTAAACTGAATCGTTGCTTGTCTAAAACCTGGCCATGAAAAGATGCCTTTCATGTAACGGTTACGTTCAGGAAGTTGATTGATATGATCGACAACCTCTCGGCTTAACAGTCGGAAATCACCCACATTTTCTGGAACATCGATCTTCGCCGCCACGTTCATGACTTTGTAAAAGCTTGCGGCTGAAAACTTCTTAAACCACGTTTCACCATCACGTTGTCTACGCTGCATATTGACGACGTCATAACCTTCGCGCCATTTGGCAATCATTTGAGGAATCAGCTCGGGTGGATCTTGCAGATCGGCATCGAGCAAGATCACCGCTTGTCCCCGGCAGTGCTCGAGGCCAGCACTCATCGCGGACTCTTTACCAAAGTTACGGCTTAAACCGATCACAGAAATTGAGCTATTGATTGAAGTGAATGAACTCACCAAATCCAAGCTGTTGTCTTTGCTACCATCATCGACATAAACGATTTCACTAGTGATGGGTAAGCTATCCAGCACCTTGGTTAGGCGAGAATGAAACTCTTCTAACACCTCTTGTTCATCGTAAAAAGGCACAATGATAGACAAAGAGACCGCAGGATTGATCTGCGATGTAGATATCTTAGGGCGGCTAATATGAAGTTCAGACATAATACGTTCTTCTATTTTTTAATCTGAAGCCAATCTACCCTCCCATAAGTGAAAGTTATGTTATTGACATATTTTTCACGCTCACTCAGGATAATGTTACTGTCTATTTCTGTATGAGAATCAAAATGAAACGAGTTCTATTAGTCGAAGATAACCGTGAAATTGCAGGTGTCTTGTTTGATTATTTTGAGTGTATTGGCATGGAACTCGATTACGCAGACAACGGTGAACTTGGCCTACAACTCGCGTTGGAAAACTCATTTGATATCATCATATTGGATCTAATGTTACCGAGAATGGACGGCCTAACGGTTTGTAATAAACTGCGAGACCAAGGTAACGCGACACCTATTTTGATGCTGACCGCCTTAGATAGCCGAGAAGATATGCTGAAAGGCTTTGAACACGGTGCCGATGATTACCTCACCAAGCCATTTGATTTGGATATTCTAGAAGCAAGAATGAACGCGTTAGTCCGTCGTTACCGCGGAAAAGTCGCCTCTTCAAAACTTCAGTTCGATGAACTCACCATCGACCAAAAAACCCGTAAAGCTTACCGCCAAGATAAACTACTAGCGCTCAACCCAACCACTTACACCATCCTTGAGATGTTGTGCCAAAAAGCACCAGAAGTGGTTACTCGCGAAGATATTTCCTACAAACTCTGGGAAGAAGACGAACCCAACAATGACGTGTTGCGCAGTCACATCTATCAATTACGTAACCAACTCGACAAGCCGTTTGATACTCAGATGTTGATTACCGTCCCTAAAGTTGGATTCCGTCTGGAGTCATCGAATTGATTTTAAATGTTCTCACGAGCACCAAAACCCTAACCGGCCGCTTAGCGGTTTTCTTTGGGTTAATGGCCGTGATTGTATCGGCCTTTGTCTATTTAGTCTTTGTTGCCGCACTCTACATGTCAGAAGATCGCGTCGGTGAAAGACGCATCCTGATCGACCGTAACTATGCGGTTGGTTTATTCCAAGCAGGGGAAAGCAGTACGTTAAGAATTGATGACCTGACAATCGCCTACAATGATCTTTCATTGATACCTGCCGAATACCTCAAATACATTAAAGGCAAAGAAAGCTTTGTTGGCGAGGTAGGTGAAGAACCTAACTCTCGCATGGTGTATGTTGGTGAGTATTCTGATAAAGGTCAAACCCACCCAATCGTTCTGCTTTCCGAGATCGACCGCGTCGAGTTTGAGATTTACGAACTGGTTTATGCGACTACCTTTGTACTAACATTACTCTCTATTCTAATTTTTAGCTTTGGTGCTCTGCTCTATCGATTATCTAAACGACTGATTGAACCCTTCAATTCTATTTCCGAACAATTGGAATCCAATAAGCTCAACCTCAATGAAGAATTTAGTGTCAATGACGACGCCGCAGTTGAGTTTCGTCAGCTCACAGATCAACTCAATCAGTACCGAAGAGAAATCAATTCCTTACTCAAACGTGAACAAGCCTTTGCTCGCTACTCAAGTCATGAACTAAGAACACCGTTAACGGTCGCTCGTGGCGCAAATAAATTACTGCTAAGAAGCGAAACCACCGAGTTTCAATCTCGCCAGATTGAGCGCATTGATGAAGCCATTGTTCAGATGTCAGAGATGGTCGATGCCCTACTCGGCCTCGTGCGTTACGAAAGAAACAGTGACGATGCGCCACTGCGATTGTTTAGCCAACAAGAGTTAGAGACTATCGTCTCAAAAAACTCAGCACAGGCGGATGAGAAAGACGTCGACATCTCCATGTACGTTCAATCAGAACCCACAATTCAGGCCACCAGCGCGATAATGAATATGTTGGTCGGAAACTTGTTGAGAAATGCCATTGCAGCGACCAATAGTGGCACCGTAACGGTCACTCTGTCCCAAGAGAGTGTTGTGATTGAAGATCAAGGCGAAGGCCTACAAGAACAGTACAATCCGAATGGGCATGGGTTAGGTTTATTGATTGTCGAGGACTTATGTCAACGCTTCCAATGGGGCTTTGAATTGGTCAATCGCAGTTGTGGTGGATGTACCGCTAAAATCACCTTTCAAACCGATCTATCCTCATCAATCCCAGAGCAAATGAATTCGTAGTTCACGGCTCAATATCGAACGAAAACTTGATTTAGTTGGTTTACAGCGGTCCCTAGCTACTAGATACTCGCTAGTCCTATTTGAACTATAAATGCTGGCTCTTGAGTCAGCATTTTGTCTAAGTGCGATGAAACTAAATAATAGCCCTGTAACTCAACATCAATACAACGACCACACCTTTTTCTTAAAGCGTGACGATCAGCTTCATTCCCACTTTTGCGGCAACAAAGCCAGAAAGTTCATGAAGCTACTGGAAGACGAGCACCCAGAGACCACAACCTTGATCAGCTATGGCTCTGCGCAGGCTAACTCTCTGTTCTCGCTAGCCGCACTTGCAAAAATCAAAGGTTGGACGCTTGAGTTTTACGTTGATCACCTACCTCGATGGCTACAAGAACGCCCACTCGGCAACTACCGTGGCGCTATCGATCTCGGGGCTGAGGTTATTTCAGTCAAAGAAACAGGCTCTGAGCTTCATCCACAAGAGTATATTGAGCAAGTAAGACAACCTGACTCACACTGCATTGTGTTACCCGAGGGTGGCCGCTCTCAGCTTGCTGAGTATGGTGTTAAGCAATTGGCAATAGAAATACTGAGCTGGACTCGCTTCGAAAACCAACACGATTTTGTGATCGCACTCCCCGCAGGGACTGGCAGTACTGCGCTGTACCTTCATAAGCATTTAAAAATGCACAACATCCCAGTGTTAACCTGTGCTTGTGTTGGTGGCAGTGACTATTTAACGCAGCAATTCAATGAGCTTGGCGAAAGTGAACATCCGCAGATATTACCGCTTAAAGCCAAACACCACTTTGGAAAATTGTATCAACAGGATTATCAAACTTGGTTGGCTCTACAAGAACAAACTGATATTGAATTCGACCTGCTCTACGACCCATTAATGTGGCAATGCTTAGAACAATGGCAAGAAGATAACCCAACCAAAACTGTCATCTATATCCATCAAGGTGGTATCTTAGGTAATGAGTCGATGTTGCCGCGCTATCAACGTAAGTACCCAGAACTTCGAAGTAGTCACACCGCTGATAACGCTACTTGGTAGTAATCCGTTCTTTTCTACTCTAATGCCCCGCGTTTCTGCGAACTGAGAATTTCTCAGCGCATCATGAACAGCCATCGCACTCCCTTTCGATGGCTGTTTATCAGTAATAGCCACCTGCTATCCCTGCCAGACATTTCAAGTTAGAGACAGAAATCTGGCGAGAATCATCGCGTTATCTATACTTTCGATTGGAACGTCAATTGTCATCGAAAGGAATTACGCATGCGAAAACTCACTACACTCGGCCTGTTTTCAGTTTTACTGCCCTTCTCTGCGATATCAGGAGAAAACGTCACTTACCAAGTCGATGGGATGGATTACGAAGGTTATTGGAGTGAGGCCAGTGACCAAGCACCTTTAGTACTGCTAATACACGATTGGGATGGCTTAACCGATTACGAAAAGAAACGTTCTGAGATGCTCAACGAACTCGGTTACAACGTGTTCGCCATCGACCTATTTGGTAAAGGCATTCGCCCAACCGAAGTGAAAGACAAAAAACAACACACAGGTGAACTGTACAAAGACAGAGAGAAAATGCGTGCGCTACTCAACGCAGGAGCCATGGAAGCGAAAAGACTTGGCGGCAACTTAGATAACAACGTAATAATGGGATACTGCTTTGGTGGAGCTGCTGTATTGGAAGCTGCTCGTGCGGGAATTCCTTCGAAGGCTTACGTAACCTTCCATGGCGGTTTATCAACACCAAAAGGTCAAGACTACTCGCAGACTAAAGCTCCCGTAGTCGTGTTCCACGGCACGGCTGATGCCATGATTTCAATGCACGACTTTGGAAGCCTCGCCGCTCAACTTGAATCAACCAAAGTTCCGCATGAGATGATCACTTATAGTGGTGCGCCACACGCCTTCACAGTATTCGGATCGAATAACTATCAACATGAAGCTGACCAAAAATCGTGGGAACGATTCACTCATGTGTTAGAAACCACCACCCGATAAGCCGCGACACTCAAACCAAATTAGCCCATGCTTAATAAACATGGGCTAATTCGTATGACCAAGGATTTGGATGAACTACATGTAACGATGGATGCTCAAGTCGTCTGCTTTTATATCGCAATCAGAGCCACTGACCACGCTTGCCAAGATCTTTCCTGAGCCACATGCCATTGTCCAACCTAATGTCCCATGTCCAGTATTTGTAAATAGGTTCTTGATAGGCGTCTTACCGATAATAGGCGTACCATCCGGAGTCATCGGTCTTAACCCTGTCCAGTATTCTGCCTTAGAGAAATCCCCCGCCTGTGGGAAAAGATCTTTTATCACCATATCAATCGTGGCTTTACGTTTTTCAGGAATAAGATAATTGAAGCCAGCAAGCTCTGCCGTCCCTGCAATACGAATTCGGTCATCGAAACGAGTCATCGCTACCTTGTAGGTTTCATCCATTACTGTAGAGGTCGGCGACTTATCTGCACTCACGATCGGAAGTGTTAACGAATACCCTTTGACTGGATAAACCGGGATTGATAAATCCACTTGCTTGAGCAGCTCACGAGAGTAGCTTCCCGAAGCTACCACATAAGCGTCCGCTTTGAATTCACCTTGAGTTGTCGTAATGCTCTTTATGGTTTGGTTCTGATGATTCAAACTTACCACTTCAGTATCAAACACGAACCTAACACCAAGTTGCTTGGCCTTCTCAGTCAGCGCTAAACAGAACTGATGACAATCACCGGTTTCATCATTAGGTAAGTATAAGCCGCCCACCAGCTTGTCTTTAACATCCGCTAAACCCGACTCCACTGACAGACACTGTTGAACATCAAACAGTGAGTGTTTGATTCCACTCTCTGTTAATAGCTTCATATCCTGCTGAATAGCATCGAGTTGCTTCTCGCTTCGGAATACTTGCAAGGTGCCTTTCTGCCTGCCCTCATAAGCCAAATCTTCACTGGTTCTTAGATGAGTGAGACACTCTCGACTGAAGTTTGCCACTCTTAACATGCGTGACTTATTCACGGCGTACTTGGCATCATTACAGTTGGCTAGCATCTTAGTCGCCCAAGTAACTAATTCCGGAGAAAGTGACGGTTTCACTTTTAAGGGAGCGTGCTCTTGGGTAAGCCATTTCATTACTTTCAACGGAACCCCAGGCGCTGCCCATGGTGAAGAATAGCCGTAAGAAATCTGCCCTGCATTCGCGAAGCTGGTTTCCTTACCACTACTATCTTGACGATCAATAACCGTCACCGAGTGGCCCTCTTTCGCCAGATACCAAGCACTGGTCAAGCCAATCACACCGCTGCCAATTACAATTACTTCCATTCTCTTCCCCTACGCCCGACCAAATCTGCCGAGCATTACTGCCTGTTTCAAACTACCTTCGTTAATAATTTGTAACTTATTCATCGAACGTTGACTCAACAATGCATATTGTGTTGATAAAAAGTCAATTTGGTCGTAAATCCGGAGAATGAGTTTAGAAGTGTGATGTTGAAGGGCTTCAGAGCAAAAGACATTGCGTGGCCCCAAAGGGTAACGACACCCAATAAATAAGTTCATTGGCAGTAATAAGTCGAGCCAAGAGTAGATTCTGCGTTACGCCAACCCTGATCTATTTAGATATTGTGAGCATCATGACTTAAGAATGTGGCGTTCTCGATGAGAAAGTCTAAAAAGGTTTCGGCTTGCAATGACAGTGCTCGGCCTTTAAGAGATTGAACTTTCACCGTCGCTTTAGAGAAGGTGTCTAACTCAGTTGCAACCACTTCAATTTGTCCCGATTTGATCTCATCAAGCACAGTGAGCTTAGGCATAAAGGTCACGCCTAGGCCCGCCGAAACAAAGTTAGTTAGCGCGGTAACAGAATTAGTTTGAAGCTTAGGTTGCAAAGTGAGATGAGAGTTTTGTTCGGCCTGCTTTACGAGCCTCCCCATACCTGTCGAGTTGTCGATCAAAGCAATAGAAGCCTCTCTAACACCTTGCAGTGTCACTGGTGCTTGTTGGGTCGTTAATACGTGTCCTTTTGGAGCGATAAGCTCTAGAGGGTGGCTACGCTCGACGTGTGAATACAGTTTAGGGTGAGGTGCAGAGGCATAGGTAATCGCGAAATCGATTTGTTGATCTTCCAACATTTTCACGGCATCCAACGCACCTGCAATTTCAATCGATAAATTGATATCAGGGTATCGAGCCATGAAGGTCTGCATCGGTTTAGAGACCAAGTTTGTGATGAACCCTTCCCCAATCGCGATGCTAACATTACCGCCCTTGAGGTTTTTAAGCTTGGTTAGTCGAGCAAGCACTGCCGCCTCTCCACGAACAATGGAGCGATAGTAGTTCAACAGTTCGTTCCCCGCCTCAGTCAGCAGAGATTGGCGGTTGTTGCGCTCCCATACTTTCATTTCCGCTTGCGCTTCTAACTGTGTCAGCATTCGACTCATCGCGGCAGGGTCAACGTTCATCATCTTAGATGCCTTACGTAACGACCTGTATTTTGATAACGCGTTTAAGTACTCGAGAGCACGGATATTAAAGTGGTGCATTCAACTTCCTTGTAATTCAACTGACACTTAATCAAGCGTCTCACAAATTTGCTGCGAACATATATCCCAATTTATCAAGATCGTAATTGCTCTTACTAACTTGTGCACCGAGTCACTTCAAGACATCACATCAAAGGCTGATATACGTGTTTTAGCTTGCTGTCGATAAAACAAAGGCGACAACTTTCGTCATCGCCTTTGTGGTCATTATCCCGATGTAAACCTCAAGCAGTCAATAACCGGTCACTTCACTACAGACCAACAAAGAAACTGATCACCAATGCGTTGATCAAATCAACAAAGAAACCACATACTAATGGCACCACAATGAATGCTTGTGGGCTTGCGCCATATCGATGAGTTACTGCGGTCATGTTCACAATTGCTGTTGCGGTCGAGCCTAGAGTGATACCACCGAAGCCTGAACATATCACCACAGAATCGTAGTTTCTTCCCATCAAGTAATAAACGACAAACACAGTAAACAACAGGGAAAGCAAGATCTGGATACTCATGACAACAGAGATATAGCCAAACAGTCCATCGAGATCCCAGATACGCAACCCCATCAATGCCATGGTCAAGAACATGCCTAAACAAATATCAGAGATCATCGCTAAGCCTTTGCGGCCTTGAGCGATTTTCTCTTGTGTACGACGTTTCTTAAACAGTGCGCGACCAACGTTTCCGATTAGGATACCTGCGATCAAACAGCTAACGAATAACGGCAGTTTTAGGCCCATCGAGTCGATAACTTCACTCAAGCTGTAACCCAGCATTAGTGTTAAGTTAAGAATCAACCACGCCCACAGAACGCCGTAGTGGCTAAGCTCTGTTTTTGTTTCACTCTCTTGGAATGCACCAACCGTAACCTCTTCTTCATTAGAAGGGCTTACTTTGTGTTTATTGAGCAGGTAGTTCGCAATCGGACCACCAATCACACACGCTGCAATTAAACCAACCGTGTTTGAAGCGACACCAAGTTCGAGCGCGTTAGCAATACCAAACTCTTCCACAAACATTGGCGCCCAAGCTAACGTTGTGCCTACGCCGCCTATCAAGCTAACAGACCCAGATAGCAAGCCTGCTTTCGCATCCATTCCAAAGCCAGAAGCGACTGCCATTCCGACTACGTTTTGCAACACGATAAAAATGGCAGCAAGACACAGTAGGATGAACAACGGTCGCCCGCCTTTAATCAGTGTTTTAATATCCGCTTGGAGCCCGATGCCAGCAAAAAAGTAGAGAAGCAAAAAGTCTCTGACATCTAGGCTAAAAGTGATTTGGATTTCAAAAATATAGTAAAGCGCCGCTACGGTCGCTGCGCAGACAAAGCCACCAATCACAGGCTCTGGCAGTGAATACTTTCTTAATACTTCAGATCGCTCGATCAAACCTTTACCGATAAACAGTAATGAAATCGCGATCGTAAAAGAGAGCATTGGAGAAACTAGGGTTTCTGTCATGAGGTTATGGATTCCTAATAGTTAGATTATTCATAATATTGCGTACTATTAATAATCTAGATTCAGGCCAAAAAATCAAGCGATTATCGATGATAAAAACATCTAATATGGTTAATTCTGCGACGGTATTAATAGAGATTATAACTATAAAGCAATGATTAAAGGAACGGATATTAGGGAGGTATACAGATGAGGTGGGATATAGAGGCTCAAAAACGAGAAAACCCCAGCATTTCTGCTAGGGTTTTGAATAGTGGTGGAAGGATGGGGATTTGAACCCCAGATACGCTATAAACGTATACTCGCTTTCCAGGCGAGCGCCTTAAGCCACTCAGCCATCCTTCCACAAATTGTGTGTTGAGCATGTCACTCAACGAGGCGCTACTTTATTGATTCTGCTTGCTTTGGTCAAGGGGCATTCTCAAAAAAAGTGCCTTTTTCGGTTTGTTCGATTACAAATTAACTCATTAGATCAAAAACAAACCAAATTTCATTCTTTCGCTGCACTTACGCTTGTTGCTTTTCTTAAGCTTGTTGATAGTAGCCAGGAACTCGAAACCATTTACGACACATATCGAGGAAGTAGCCGTAAAGTACGCCCATACCGCACGAGATAACTGCATTACTGGTGACAGCCGTAACGATCTGGTCGCCTGAAGCACCCACTGCCAACAAAATACCCGCATACACTGGAGACTGGAATAACACGTATGCCATCAAATCAGACAAGTTTTTCATCAATGAGCTTTCTGAAAGTTTTGCACCATTGCGTAAGAACCAATCACGAAAAACGCCATAAGGCCAAGCGATAGCAATGTTTATAGGAATAGATAACGTTCGAGAAGCAAGAGATTGCTCAAACGTCATACCAGAAATAAACACTTCTACGATCATGCCAGAAATAAAACAGAAAACGACCATAGCAAATGTATCCGCAGCTGCGTTTCGAATACAAAATGGACCACGAGACTTCATTGACGACAAACCTAAAATATATCACTGCTTAATTAGTGATTTAGTAACATATAAACAAGGCACATTTGCACCTCACCAGATAATGTCGCTATTAAATCACAAGATTAGTAGTCATACACTCCAAATTAAAAATCAAGTTGTAAATTAACAACCAAAAACCACTTTAAAAGCAGTCACTTTCACCAAAAAATCCAACCAAGGTCAAATATTGGACAGTTCGTCATTTACTTACCGTAATTAAACAACATTTAAGCCATAGGTAGATTTACAGTAATGATATTAATGACATCTTGTGTAGGTGGTGATCCTAAAGCAACCTGCTCTAACGCTTTATCGACTTGTTCAGTAAGTTCCGAGTTGTTCATAGCTTCAACGTGGACACGTAGGCTCTCTAGTGCAAATTGAATCAGTTCTAGGTTGTTGTCTTCTAGCGCCACATACAACGTCACTAACAGCTCTTCAGTGTTATCTTTGTTGCGAAGATCAGGTTTAGGCAGTGACTCGCTTTTACTTTTCGAATCGTGTGGTTTTACGTCTTGGCTTTCGAGCTCATCCGCTTTTACTTCATGGTATTGATAAAGCTTATTTGAATAGCGGAACAAGGCATCATCCAGTTCACGCTCGTCAATCGGCTTAGCAATAATATAATCCACACCTGCCCCCAACATACGCTCACGAGTCTCTTTAAAGACATCAGCCGTACAACCAAACACCAATACCGATGACACATCGCCTATCAAAGCACGAATAGCAGTGGTTGATTCAACGCCATCCATCACAGGCATATGGTTATCCATGAGCACCAAATCAAAGCGCTCAGCAACCACGGCTTGTATCGCAAGTTCACCGTTTTCGACGCTCTTACAGGTAAAGCCTTTACTGCTCATGAAGGCTTCAATGATCACCGTGTTAGTTCGGTTGTCCTCGACGATCAGTACCTTTAAGCCAGAGTAGTCCAACTTCTTATGTGGCAAACTCTCGATTTCTCCTGGCTGACATGGCTGAATCTTCAAGCGAACATCAAAACTCGTGCCTATCCCTTCTTCACTGGTGACGGTAATACTGCCATCCATCAACTGGGCAATTTTCTTCACAATCGCGAGGCCAAGGCCAGTACCGCCAAAACGCCTTGTGGTCGAAGACTCCGCTTGTTCAAACGGTTTAAAAATACGCTTCTGAGCTTCTTTAGAAATACCAATTCCGGTATCACGAACTCGAATGCTCAGATAGGTGTCACTCCCCTCTACAACTTCTTTCAGGTACACCTCAACAAAGCCTCTGGAGGTGAACTTCACCGCGTTGTTCAATAGATTAAACAAAATTTGGCGAAGGCGAGCTTTATCTGAGAAGTACCAACGACCCGAAGTCACCTCAGAGTACACTTTGAATTGAAGCCCTTTCTCGGAAGACAATGTGTAGTAAACACTGTTAATACTGCCGATGATCGAATCAAGCGGGAAACGCGTTTCATCAAGATCCAACCTGCCCTGCTCGATCTTCGAGAAGTCTAAGATCTCGTTGAGTAGAGTCATCATATGATCGCCGGACTCATACAAGCTCTTAAGATGCTTCTCTTGTTCAGAATTTAGAGGCGTTTTTAATAGGATTTGAGCGGTACCCAATACCCCATTCATCGGAGTGCGAATTTCATGTGACAAGGTCGCAAGGAAAGCGGTTTTTGCATTGGTGGATGCCTGAGCTTTAACCTTTTCCGCTTCGAGATAAATGGTCTTTTCGTTGAAGGTTTTAATCAAATGGCCGATTTCGTCATCACTCGAGTAATCCACATCAATGATTTCGCCGGCTTTCGAACTATCAACCTGTGCTGCAATCCTTGTGATTGGACTAATCAAATAACGGTTCAATAAGTAATACCCCGCCATGACACAAAGTAGCAATAGCGGAACAATACCGCCTTCAATGCTCATCACCTGACGAAACACTTCGTCTTCTACTCGTGATTTGGAGTTCACCACATCCACTTGCCAGCCGAAATCACCAAATTGATTGCTACTGATGTAAATGCCTTCAACGAGATTAAAGTTATGCGAAACCAACACTTGGTTAAGCTTATCTCTGAGCGTAATGCCAAGGTTGTATTCTTCGGCGTGGTTCTTGATAAAACCAAGCAGCTCTTCGAGCGAGAGATCCACCGTGGCAACACCGGCAAAAGTACCGTCGTAATAATAAGGGGAAGACGCCGTAATCATTCGAACGTGTGTGTATGGATCGATATACACATCGCTCCAAGAGATCGTGCCTTGTTTTTGGTTGACGACAGAGGTGTACCAATACTCTTCTTGATAAGGGGCATTTTGGGGGTTGTTGTAAGAATATATCTGGTCGATTATTCCATCGTCGGCTTTATTAAAAAAGTAACTGTTGAGAAGCTTTTTAGAATCAAGCGCATAAGGTTCGGGCCAAATACCGGCACTGACAATCGTATCGTCGCTCGCCGCCAACATGGACTTAAAGAGCGGAATAACATCATCACCGTTACGATGCGCTTGAGCAAACCCAACGAGACTGTCTACGAAGCCTCGAGAACTACTGAGTGGCTCTGTAATCAATGCGGATAACAGTTGCGTACGCAAGTCGAGGTTTTGTTGTAATTTGGCGCGCACAGGGGATTCTACGACGTAATACGTCACACTACCGACAATGGCAATAAACATCGCAAGGTATAATCCAAGCGCTACCATGCTTTTTTTCTTTAAAGACGACCGTATCTGCATAATTCTTTTATTGTTTTCTTTTCTGTTAAACCTAGTGTTTATCATCCATGACATCAAGCCTTTTTAGATTGAAGCTTGATTGGCACAAGTTCATTGGTACTATAAGCGCAAATATGTTCCCTTTTACGGTACCTCACTTTGACTTTACAAGATATTCTTGCGCTTCCAGAGTTGGAAGGAAAGCTAATCACAGAACACAAAACAATGGGCTTTGTCACTGCAATGGCAGCGGCACCGAATGTGTTAACCCCGCATGAGTGGCTACCGTTCTTATGGGGTGGCGAAGAAGTCGCACCTTTTACGGATGGTGAACAGCTAGAAAGCTACATTGAAGTTATCATCGAGCTTTGGAATAAAACCCGCCCAGAACTGATTGAAGGGACTTGGGTTTGGCCTGAAGCTTGTCAATTAGACGACGAAGAAGTGGTGAACACTGCCGCTCGTGATTTTTGTGAAGGCTTGCTTCAAGGCTGGCAGATTGCTCGCGACGATTGGGAAACACTAATGCCTGAAGAGAGCGAAGATAACGCACTCGTTGGCGGTGTCCTGCTGTCACTGAGCATGCTTTACGATCCAGAAACGTCAATTGCTACGCTTGCAGAGCAAGGCATTGAAGGCCTAGAGCAGTTCGAAGAGATCTTTAACGCTGTTCCTGTGATGCTTTGCGGACTAACGCAGCGTGGCATTGCACTGGCTGAAGCTCAATAACAGTTAGCTTTATACAAGCCAAAAGGCCTCATTATGAGGCCTTTTTTAGTTTTCAGACGAAATAAAATAGTCGCTTTAGAAGCCTTTCCAATCGAAGTCATCAATTCGCTCATCAGCAATATAAAACAGCTTAGTGCCACTGCTGACCACTTGATCTAACTCTGGGTTGAGTTCAATACCGCTCCCCGTATCAATGGCGATCAGAGTTGCTTGATACTTCTCTTTAAACACTGAGAAAATAGGCGCGACGGTGACAGACTCAGCGTCTTCAGGGAAATACGTTGAATACTGTGTCATGCCTCTTGTTGAGCTCAATAATTCTTGGTGAAGCGCACTGGAACCTGGGTCTACCGCAGCCTTTGCTAGCATCTCAGCACCCACCGCTGGAATACATTCTGAGTTAGGGCAATGCTTGTGTAACAAATCGCTCAGCGCTTCATCTTTAAAGTAAACAAGAAGGTGCGCTTTAGGGTTTCGGTTGGCACAGTAAAGCGCCGCAGATAACGTAATGTCGTCTTCTGGGTTATCAATCAGGATGCAACTTGCAGACTCAATGCCCGTTTTCTCCATCTCTTTGCCATCGGTGTAGCTGTTTACTTTGACGAAATTGATTTCACCGGGTAACGGGTTCTCGATATCTGAACGCGTACATAGCACGATTGGTCGTTTACCCGTTTCTTCGTGTTGTAGCATGCGGATGAGATGAATGGTTCTTTGCTCATTCCACCCCAACATCAAAATGTGGTTGTCCACTCTAACTCTCCTTTTTCCTAGCAAGCCCGCTCGCCAATATTCAACACCTTCTGTCGCCACTTTACCGAGCAACGCGGCAAAAAGGCTCAACCCGCCTGGAATCACAAATAGAATAACGATCCACTGCCCCGCTACCGTGGTCGGTGATAAATCACCATAACCAACCGTAGAAGCCGTCACCACCAAGTAGTAAGCGAATACGGTAACCGAACTGGTTAAATCTGTTTCACCCGCCAAATACAGCATCGACCACGATAAAGCGATGTAGCCAAGAAAAGTGAACAGTAAGTTTTTGCCATTCAAAACAAAGATGTTTGCTTTGATCCAGCGTTTGAGTTGTAACCAGATTATCATTCGAGCCTCTAATCTTTTCCTCTTACTTACATGCTAGAAAAAATACGCAATATCAACAAGATGTATCATCAGAAAAAGATACATGACCACAAGATTGATATTGGCGGCCTATACGCAGATACAAAAAAACCAGCACTATTGGCTGGTTTTTTATTGGTTAGATAAAAGAACGACTTACGCGTTACCTTTTACCTGCACATTTAACTGCTCTGCAAAATCTAGCATGCGGTTCAATGGAATAAGAGACTTCACGCGTAATTCGTCAGAAACGAAGATTTCGTGTTGCTCACCACCATTCTCAAGCGCGTTTTCAATCGCTTCAAGGCCGTTCATTGCCATCCAAGGACAGTGTGCGCAGCTACGACACGTTGCACCAGCACCCGCTGTCGGCGCTTCAATCAGCTCTTTTTCAGGAACCAATTGCTGCATCTTGAAGAAGATGCCTTTGTCTGTCGCAACAATCATCTGTGGATGAGGCAGCTCTTTTGCTTTCTTGATCAGTTGGCTTGTTGAGCCTACAGCATCAGCCAGTTCAACCACGCTTGCTGGTGATTCTGGGTGAACCAAGATAGCCGCTTCTGGGTATACCGATTTCATTTTCTTCAAAGCATCAGCTGAGAACTCATCATGAACGATACACTCACCTTGCCAAAGCAACATGTCAGCGCCAGTTTGATTTGCGATGTAAGAACCTAGGTGACGGTCTGGCCCCCAAATAATGGGTTTGCCTTCAGCGTCTAGGCTTTCAACGATTTCTAAAGCGATGCTCGACGTAACTACCCAGTCTGCACGAGCTTTAACAGCTGCAGAGGTGTTCGCGTATACAACCACAGTGTGGTCAGGGTGAGCATCACAAAATTCTGTAAATTTGTCAGCTGGGCAGCCAAGATCAAGCGAACATTCAGCTTCAAGTGTTGGCATTAAAATGCGTTTTTCAGGAGTAAGAATCTTTGCAGACTCACCCATGAAACGAACACCAGCGATGATCAAAGTGCTTGCTGAGTGACGGTTACCGAACTTAGCCATCTCTAATGAATCGCCAACGAAACCACCAGTTTCTTCTGCCAGAGCCTGAATTTCAGGATCGGTGTAGTAGTGTGCAATTAGAACTGCATCTTTTTCTTGAAGTAGTTTTTTGATGTTTGCGATGTGGGCCTGTTTCTGAGCGTCGCTCAATGGAACTGGCTTAGGCGGAAACGGGTAAACTGTATCGATTTTATCTAGTATATGACTCATTGCTCTTGCTCTACGCAACTTCTTCCGAGAATCCGAGTATTCTACACAGGACAGCGATTGGGATCAAAAAGGATTGGTTGCAAGCGGTGACTAGCTAATGCTTAAAACGCATAAACAAGGCGATGTGTTGTCATCACTAGCAAGAGAAGTAAACACTAAACGGAAGTGAACAGGTATAAAAAAGAGGCGCCTAAGCACCCCTATTTTGGTTATAAGTGGGTTTTGGCCACTTTAGCCGAAGCACTGTTTGGGTGCTCGGTTACGACTTGTTGGTAATATTTCTTAGCTTGCGTCGCGTTGTTGTTGCGCGCTGCTATGTCACCAAGCTTAACCAGTGCATCTGCTCGCTTGTTTGAGTCTTTGTACGACACAACAGCAGCGAAGCTCTTCACGGCTTCTTTATCTTGCTTCTTAGCGAAATAAAGCTGACCTAACCAGTAATGTGAGTTAGGTGTGAAGGTAGAATCTGGGAAGTCTTTTTGAAACTTTTGGAATGCAGCGATAGCACCCGTGTAGTCTCGTTGCTTTAGAATCATATCTACAGCATTTTGATAAGCAGTTTGCTCATCCACATCAGTACTGAACGTACCAGAAGCGTCTTTAGAGCCTTCGCTCGCCGCCACTGCTACCGTTGCTGTTCCTGCTGCTTTCACCTCGCCTCTTACGCGATCCAGTTCAATGAACAGTTCACGCTGACGCTCTAGCATTTGCTTCATATCGTAGCTGTTTCGTTCCAGCTCACCACGAAGTTCACTGATCTCCAGTGCCATGTCGTCGATTTGCTGTTGCATTTGAAGCTGAACGAGATTGCGATTTTGAAGCAGGCGCTCTAAACGCTCAATATCTGATTCGTTAGATGCTGATCGAGAGGAAGATGATGAATTGGTTGCGGTGCTATTGAGATCGGATACTGGAGCTGGTGCAGCGAACGCGGTGTTCGCTGCACTTGCCAGTAACGAAAGCAAAATGACTCGCTTTGTGTTACTGAACATGAGGCAATTCCTCAATTATATAGTCTACTAAAATTAGTAAACTAGTACTGCGCGACGGTTTTTAGCGTACACATCTTCAGATTGACCTAGAAGAAGTGGCTTCTCTTCACCGTAGCTTACGATAGAGATTTGGTCAGCTTGAACACCTAGAGCTTGTAGGTATTTCGCTACAGCTTGTGCACGACGCTCGCCAAGTGCGATGTTGTACTCAGGAGTACCGCGCTCATCAGCGTGACCTTCGATAGTAACGTTCATGTCAACGTTCTTAACTAGGTATGCTGCGTGAGCTGCTAGCATTTCTTCGTAATCGCCAGCGATAGTAGAGTTATCGAATGCGAAGTAGATTGTTTGAGTTTCACGTAGCGCTTGCTCTTTAAGCTCTTGCTCAGACAGTTGACCGTTAGCGTCAATTGGCGTTACAACAGTTGTGTCTACATTGCCTTCTGAACCTGAAGTTGTTTGGTTGCTTTCAGTACCAGATGTTGCAGATGTTGCTTCATCAGTTGAGCTACATGCCGTTACTGCCATCACTGGTAGTGCAATCATCAAGCCTTTAAGAACTTTGTTAAGTTGCATCTTTTTTTCCTTACGTTATCAAACTTAGTTTCTACAGCGACTAAGAGTGCTATAGATAGTTAAATGCCACAATAGTTAACACTATCAATAGCTAAAAGAATATGTAATTTTCCCTAGAGGAACGGTGACCATGCAGGCGCTCTTACGCGTCCGTTAGTTGCCGGTAATCTAGCTTTAAAACGTCCATCGATAGAAACCATCGATAGTACATTTGTTTTGTTGTAAATAGAGCTATAGATAACCATACCTCCATTCGGTGCAATACTTGGAGACTCATCTAACAATGTTTTTGTTAGTACCTGAACCGCACCGGTTTCCAAATCTTGCTTAGCCAAGTTAAAACCTGAGTTGCTGCGATTCACCATGATCATGAATCGACCATCAGGAGTGATCTGGCCACCTAAGTTTTGGCTACCTTGCCAAGTAATACGAGAAGTCGAATTATTGGACAAATTTACATTATAAATCTGTGGTTTACCACCACGATCCGATGTGAAAATAAGAGACTTGCCATCTGGGTGCCAGAATGGTTCAGTATTATTCGAACGGCCGCGGGTAATTTGAGTCAGCTTACGGCTAGCAAGGTCAAGTGTGTACACCTGAAGGCTGCCCGTTTTCGACAATACCAATGCCAATGTTTTACCATCTGGCGAGAATCTTGGCGCACCATTGTGACGAGGGTATGACGTCACTTTCTCACGTTCACCCGTGTAAATATTCATGATGAATATTTCAGCTTGGCCATTCTGGAAGCTCACATAAGCTAGCTTTTTGCCGTCTGGTGACCATGCTGGAGACATGAGAGGCTGCTTAGAACGAAGTACTAAACGCTCGTTAAAGCCATCGTAGTCAGCAACACGAAGTTGATACGGGTACTTGTCTTTATCGTTCACTACCACGTAAGAGATACGAGTTAAGAACGCGCCTTTCTCACCAGTTAGCTCTTCATACACTAGGTCTGAGATACGGTGTGCGTACTCTCTCAAGCGATTACCAGGAACCGTAGCCTTCTTATTGAATAGAACGTGATCTTTAGAAAGCACTAATTGGCCTTCATCACTCAGCGCACGACTTTGTCCTTTGGTCAGTTGACCACGAACAATGTCGATCAATTGGTAATTCACCACATACTGCCCTTCGGCATTTTTAGTGATACTACCGGTAAGCAATGAGTCAACACCTAGGTTAGTCCAAGCATCAAAGTTAACCTCAGTTTCGCTGTAAGGCGTTTGAGGCATTTTGCTTGTCGCAACTGGGCTGAATTTACCACTGCGCTGTAAGTCAGAAGCGATAACCGCTGATACATCGTGTGGCAATGGCTCTGAGCCTTCCCAACGGAAAGGTACAATAGCGATAGGTCTTGCAGAGTTAATACCGTCTGTAATAACCAGCTCCAGCGCTGCATGTGCAAACTGGCTGCTTGTAGCTATTAAGAAAACAAAACTCAGTAATAGTTTCTTTAACACAAGTTCGTCCTTTTACTCTGGTGATACAGTTAAGTTAATGTCTTTCAGTGAGTTCACAATGTCTGGGTCTTTAGGCAACGGGTAAGATTGTACTTGTGCCACCGCACGCTTGGTTGCTGCACATAAACGGCTATCGCCATCTAAGATACTCAAACTACCCAATATCGCGTTAGAGCCCGTTGGAATCAGCTTAAGGTTCACTCGACATGAGCGTCCTCGATAGCTGTCTTCTAACAACAGGTTCTGTTGAATAAGTTGGGTATAGATAGCCCCGTAACGTTGCGCTTCATCAGTGATAAATTGTTGTCTTGCTGAAGAGTTTTGAGTCGCTTCCGTTTCAAGCCCAGCAAAGATATCGTTCAATGCGGCTTCTTGTTGTTTACGCTCTTTTTCTGCTTTTGCTGCAGCTTCTTTTGCCTTACGGGCTTTCTCTGCTGCGGCTGCCGCTTCTTTCTCTTTCGCTATGCGTTGCTTTTCCGCGAGTTCAGCGGCTTCTTTCTCTTTACGAGCTTTGTCTGCTGCCTCTTTCGCTGCTTTTTCTTTTGCCACGCGTTCTTGTTCAGCTTTTGCGATTGCCGCTTCTTTGGCTTTACGCTCGTTCTCGGCTTTCACTAACGCAGCTTCTTTTAGCTTACGGTCAGCTTCGGCTTTAGCGGCTTTCTTTTGCTCTTGCTGTAAACGCGCTTCTTCAGCTTTGCGTTTCTTCTCGTTCTCGACACGTCGCTTTTCAGCCTCTCGAGCGGCTTTTGCATCCTTCGCTTGTTGTTCTTTTAGCTTGCGAATATTTTCTTCTTCAGCTTTACGATTCTTTTCAAGTCGTTCGCTTTCACGTCTTAGTTTGTCAAGACGCTCTTGCTCTTTCTTGCTTGCCGCTTCTCTTTGTTGACGAATCTGTTGAGCTTGCTGGCGAACCAACTGAGGATCAATCACCACTGCTTGAACCATCTGCCCTGTAGGCTTTGGCTCTGACATCGTGAAATCCGCCCCCCAAATGAGCGCAACGAATAAAATGACGTGCAGCCCAAGAGAAATAAGAAGCGGTGATCTGAAATTATTGGATTTTTTATTATTCGCTTTCATGAATGCTACGGAGCTATTCCCTTATATCCGTTAAAAGGCCAACCTTTGGCACACCTGCACGGCTTAATTCATCAAGTAATAAAACCACTTCAGCGTATGGCGTTGCGGCATCACCACCAACCGCCACTGGAGAGTTTGGCTTCAGAGACAACTCGGCTTTCACACGGACGATAATATCTTCCATTGATAAGCCACGCTGTACTTCTTCGTCATTAACGCTCAAGCCAAGTTCACCGTCTTTGTTCACTTCAACGATGATAAAGCTCGCGTTGTCGTCACCCAGTAGGTCTTGTGCCGATTTAGCCGTTGAAGCCTGAGGCAATTCAACGTCGACACCTTGAGTAACAAACGGCGAAGTCACCATAAAAATGATCAGCAAAACAAGCATAACGTCGATGTAAGGTACAACGTTAATCTCTGCTGTCATTTTGCGTTTTTTAGGTTGGTATCCAGCCATCTATTATTCCCTGCCAGCCATCGCTTGACGGTGAAGAATACTGTGAAACTCTTCAGAGAAAGTCGCGTAGTTGTGTTCTAGCTTGCCTACTCGGCTGCTGAAGCGGTTGTACGCCATTACCGCTGGAATCGCAGCGAATAGACCCATTGCTGTTGCGATCAGTGCTTCTGCAATACCAGGAGCAACCATTGCGAGCGTCGCTTGCTTCACTTCACCTAATGCGATGAATGAGTGCATGATGCCCCAAACCGTACCAAATAGGCCGATGTATGGGCTGATAGAGCCAACGGTCGCCAAGAAAGGTAAGTTAGTTTCTAGTTCATCAACCTCACGAGCAACGGCAACGCGCATCGCACGGCCAGTGCCTTCCATAATGAAGTCAGGTGATGTTGCATTCGATTTACGAAGGCGAGCGAACTCAGTAAAGCCTGCGTAGAAAATTTCTTCAGTACCAGAAAGCTCGTCTTTGCGTTTGTTGCTCTCTTGGTACAGTTTTGCAAGATCAACGCCTGACCAAAATTTGTCTTCAAACACTTCTGTTTGTTTAGAAGCTTGAGATAACACTTTACTTCTTTTTATGATCATCGCCCAAGAAACAACAGACATGCCCATAAGAGTCAGCATGACCATCTTAACTAGTAAACTAGCTTCTAAAATTAGGCCTAAGATTGAGATTTCAGCAGTCACTATTCGTTAGCTCCGTGAGAATAAATGTTGGCATTGCTTTGGGTTTCATTTTTTGATTATCGATACATGCTACCTTAACCATTGCTTTACACAATGCCTTGCCATCAGGATTTACGATCTCTTGACAGAAGACCAAGGTAGCTCGCTTCAACTCGTAAATATTTGTAATGACTTGTAAAGAATCATCAAGACGCGCGCCTTGAATAAAATCAATGTCCATATGTCGGACTACAAAACCGATGTTTTGTTCTAACAATACTTGCTGAGAAACGCCAATTGAGCGCAACATCTCAGTTCGAGCGCGTTCGAAAAACTTAAGATAGTTTGAATGGTATACAACGCCACCCGCATCGGTGTCTTCGTAATACACAGTCACTGGCCACGTAAATAGCTTAGATAATCCCTGCAATTTGCTACCACAATCCAAAACGATAAAGATCTCACTATAACCTAACTCCTTATCATTAATAGTATATCGCTGTGAATTTTTTGATTTGAGAGACGAAAAAAAAGGCCATCTGTATAAGATGACCTCTTTTTGGCTAAAAACCCAACAAGTATAAAGGCTCACGTTGTTATGAACCTAAATCCTTTGCCTTTTATAGAAGGCGCAGCACCGTTAGGTAGAGCAAAATTGTGAGTGAAACATATGGGCTAAACAGTAGCTGCCACATCCAAGCTCTTGGCTTAAATCCGATACCGTAAACCATGCTTGAGCATACTGCCCAAATAAACATTGGTCCGATGATCGCGTTAAAGCCACCGATGCTTGTCGCATACGCTTCAGGATCCCACATCACTAAACCCACATGCATGAAACCCAATACTAGGGCTAAGGCTCTAAGCAGAGTCTTATCCATTGGTTGATGCAGCTTAGCGATTTGCTCTGCGAGATTACTCACTGTCTTTGTCCATCATTTCTGAATGCTCTAGCCATAGAGCATTGATGATGCCGAATGCACATGCTAGAAGTACACCCAAAATCCATGCGAAATACCACATAAAATTTCTCCTAAGTTATTTAACTTCTAGCTTAGTAAGCTGAAACGTCGTTATCTTCGATGTGTTTCTTATCTAGACGACCGAACATTTTGTAGTATGTCCAAGTTGTGTAGCCAAGAATCACAGGAACCATTACCGCCGCAACGACAGTCATAAGAGCAAGCGTTAGCTCACTCGCTGTTGAATCCCACATAGTCAAGCTTTGGTTAGGGTTCAGGCTTGATGGCATTACGAATGGGAACATTGCAAAACCAGCCGTTAGAATAACACCAGCGTTCGATAGGCTTGAGAACAAGAATGCGAAACCACCACGCTCAAAGCGAGATGCAATCACAGCAAGCAGTGGCATTGCTACACCAAGGATCGGCGCAGCCCACATTGCTGGATAAGTTTCGAAGTTTGTCATCCAAGCACCCACTTGAAGTGATACTTCTTTGTTTAGTGGGTTTGAGTCAGCAAACGTATCGATAGTGCTCGTAATTACATAGCCTTCGATAGATTGAACCCAGAAACCACCAATAACGAATAGAGCAATAGCAATTAGGCCAGTGATCTGAGCAACGTTACGAGCACGAGCGTGCAGCGCTTCTGTTGTCTTCATTTGAAGCCATGTTGCACCTTGCATCACGAACAACATCAGAGCCAACACACCACAAAGCAATGCAAATGGGTTAAGCAGAGCGAAGAACGTACCATGGTACTTAGACATCATAAATTCGTTCAGTTCAAATGGAACACCTTGTAGTAGGTTACCAAATGCCACACCGAAAATGATTGGTGGTACTGCGCCACTAAAGCAAAGTGCGTAGTCCCAAGTTTTGCGCCATTTTGGATCTTCGATCTTTGAACGGTAGTCAAGAGCAAGTGGACGTAACCAAAGTGCAGCTAGCGTTACGTACATTGCGAAGTAAAAACCAGAGAAAGACGTCGCGTAAACCAGTGGCCATGCAGCAAACAATGCACCACCCGCAGTGATAAGCCAAACTTGGTTACCATCCCAGTGAGGGGCAATCGTGTTTAGCATAATACGACGTTCAGTGTCGCTCTTACCGATAACAGGTGACAGAGCGGCAACACCCATATCAAAGCCATCAGTTACGGCGAAACCAACCAGTAGAACACCGATCAATACCCACCAAATAAGTCGTAAGCTTTCGTAATCAAACATAATATTCCCTCACTTATACTTCAACTGAACGGCTAACTTTGTCTTCAACAGAGTTATCGTTTTGTTCGAAGTGGTAACGGCCTGTCTTCAAGCTACTTGGACCTTTACGTGCGAATTTCAGCATTAGGTAAACTTCAGCAATCAAGAACACTGTGTAAAGTGCCAGGATAGCGAATAGAGAAGTCCAAAGCTGTTCAATAGTCAGTGCTGATGCAGCAACGTTAACCGGTAGGATTTCACCAACCGCCCATGGTTGACGACCAAACTCAGCAACGAACCAACCTGCTTCAATCGCAATCCAAGGAAGTGGGATTGAGAATAGCGCAGCTTTAAGTACCCATGGTTTCTGTTCGATTTTCTGACGACACGTTTGAACAAACGCAGCACCGAATACAAACAGCATGATGAAGCCACAAGCAACCATCAGACGGAATGACCAGAATAGAGGCCAAACTGTTGGGATAGAATCATCCGCAGCCATTTGGATTTGGTCTTCAGTTGCATCAACAACGTCGTCTGTGTAGCGCTTAAGAAGCAAGCCGTAACCTAGGTCACCTTTCACTTCGTCGAACGCAGCCATGTTTTCTTCAGACTTATCGCCTGCACGTAGCTTTTCAAGCAGCTCGTACGCGTACATACCAGTACGGATACGATCAACGTGGTCATCACGTAGGTCACGTAGGCCCGTTACTTCAGTATCAAGCGAACGCGTTGCGATGATACCCATTACGTAAGGAATTTTAATTGCGTAGTCAGTATTCATTGTCTCTTGGTTCGGAATACCAAAAACAGTAAATGCTGCTGGTGCTTCTTCAGTGTGCCATTCCGCTTCTACAGCAGCGAGCTTCACTTTTTGAACTTCACCAAGCTCGTAACCAGATTCATCACCTAGTACGATTACTGACAAGATCGCCGCCATACCGAAAGACGCTGCAATCGCGAAAGAACGACGAGCAAAGGCAAGGTCACGACCTTTAAGAATGTAGTATGAGCTGATACCAAGGATGAACATTGCACCCGTTGTGTAACCAGACGCTACTGTGTGTACGAATTTAACTTGTGCTACTGGGTTTAGTACAACTTCAGCGAAGCTCACCATTTCCATACGCATAGTTTCAAAGTTAAATTCCGCACCCACTGGGTTTTGCATCCAGCCGTTTGCTACCAAGATCCAAAGCGCAGAGAAGTTAGAGCCAAGTGCTACTAACCAAGTTACCGCTAAGTGCTGACGCTTTGACAGTCTGTCCCAACCGAAGAAGAATAGGCCAACAAAAGTAGACTCTAGGAAGAATGCAACAAGCGCTTCGATAGCTAGCGGAGCACCAAAAATGTCGCCAACATAGTGAGAATAGTAAGACCAGTTAGTACCAAACTGGAACTCCATGGTTAAGCCTGTCGCTACACCAAGAGCAAAGTTAATACCAAACAATTTACCCCAGAACTTGGTCATGTCCTTGTAAATTTGCTTGCCAGTCATTACATAAACTGACTCCATAATGGCAAGTAGAAATGCCATACCTAAAGTCAGTGGAACAAATAGGAAGTGATACATCGCTGTAAATGCAAACTGCAATCGCGACAGATCAACAACATCAATCATGGTAACTCCTTTGTGTCGGCTGAATGACACTTGTGTGATTATTCACCGCAAAAATCCATGTTAAAACAATTTATGTAATTGTTATTACAAGTTGAAATTTGTAGCAAAAACGTACCGTTATAGTTAGATTATTGTTAAGCATGAGCTAATATAGCTGGCGCTAATATTACTGGTAAAATCAGTATGTTTCAAAAGGTTTATGGGAGAACCCTGCGTTGATTTGTATCAAATTTATTCGAGCAAATTAGAGTTATTTTTGTACAATTATGATTAAAATCACACCAATTATGCTTGTCTTAATAACAGCGCATGATATCTGTGACAAATGCTCAGCACCGCCTCAACATCCGAATTACAACTACCTATAAAGTATTAACAAAAAATATGACAACTTATTTCATTTCCTGTTATCTAAATCAAACCTGAAATCAAAGTTTCCATTTTTGAAGCTCCCTTTTCGATCTTTTTATCGACTCGCTCAAAGAGTTGTTATTCAGTAAAAAGCAAAAAAACCCAGCGCTTATGCAACTGGGATCTTTAAAAATGAATAATTTAACGATTGGAGGGTTTATCTATTCCAAAGTGTAAATACGCTCTGTCGGTCGCGATTCGACCTCTTGGCGTCCTTTGTAGGTAACCTTGTTGAATCAAGTAAGGTTCTAACACATCTTCAATAGTGTCTCTCTCTTCACCAATCGCGGCAGCCATGTTGTCGATACCTACCGGACCACCACCAAACTTCTCCATAATCGCCAGCAGAAGCTTTCTATCCATGTAGTCGAAACCTTTAGCATCGACATCCAACATGTTTAGCGCTTTGTCAGCAACCTCCGGACAAATATGCCCGTCGCCTTTTACTTCCGCATAATCACGAACACGGCGCAGTAGACGGTTAGCAATACGTGGCGTACCACGAGCTCGGCGAGCAACTTCTAGCGCCCCTTCGGACTCCATAGAAAGACCAAGGCAATCTGCACTGCGCTGAACGATGTTTTGTAGATCTTCAACCTTGTAGTACTCAAGACGCTGAGTAATACCAAAACGGTCACGTAATGGCGATGTCAGTGAGCCAGCACGAGTGGTTGCGCCAATCAAAGTAAAAGGAGGAAGGTCAATCTTGATAGAGCGTGCCGCTGGGCCTTCACCAATCATGATATCTAATTGGTAGTCTTCCATTGCAGGGTACAACACCTCTTCAACCACAGGGCTTAAACGGTGAATCTCATCAATGAACAGGACATCATTTTCTTCGAGATTGGTCAGTAACGCCGCTAGGTCGCCTGCTTTTTCTAGAACAGGGCCTGAAGTCGTACGAATGTTGACATCCATCTCATTGGCAACAATGTTCGCCAACGTGGTTTTACCCAAGCCTGGAGGGCCAAATATCAACAGATGGTCGAGCGCCTCGTTACGCAGTTGTGCCGCTTTGATGAAAATCTCCATCTGGCCACGAACGTGATCCTGACCTTGATAGTCAGCCAGTGCTTTAGGGCGTATTGCACGATCAATGACATCTTCATCTTTGAATACTGGGTTATCCGGTGCAATAAGGCGATCGGCTTCAATCATAAATTCTGCTATTCCTAACTATGCTCTTGTTGACTCTGCGCTTCTTGACTCTGTGTAAAGGCAAAGTGAATGAGTCTATTTTGTCGAACAAGTATATTGGGTATTAAACCATCGATTTCAGAGCTTCGCGAATCAACTGTTCGCTGGTCATGCCATCTTTAGCCACTTGAGAAACCACCTTGGAAGCTTGAGTCGGCTTGTAGCCTAATGCAAGTAGCGCACTTACCGCTTCTTCTTCCGCGTCGTGAACGGTTGGCATAGAATCAATCGGAGCTGCATCTGTCGCTGGAGTAAACAAGTCACCCGCGCCCCACCCTTTCAGGCGGTCTTTCATTTCAACAACCAGACGTTCAGCGGTTTTCTTACCCACACCCGGAAGTTTAACCAGCGTCGAGATGTCTTCACGTTCAACACTTTGAACAAACTGGCTAGCCGTCATGCCTGAAAGAATGCCAAGGCCTAGCTTAGGGCCCACACCGTTCGCTTTGATCACTTCACGGAACAGCGCACGCTCTTTAACCGTGTTAAAACCATAAAGTAGCTGCGCATCTTCACGTACAACAAAGTGCGTGTAGATGATTGCCTCTTCGCCCACGTTTGGTAATTCGTAAAAACAGCTCATTGGCATTTGAACTTCATAGCCAACGCCACTCACTTCGATTAGTAATTCTGGTGGCTGTTTTTCTATTAATGTACCGCGTAGACGTCCGATCACAATTCACTCTCTTGATGGAATATAATTTGAGGGACAGAATATAAAAGAACTGGATGCTTATCCAGTTCTTTGTGTTTATTAGGATGATTTATTTAAGCTTGCTTAGCTTAAGAAACCGAATGATTCTGTCTTCAGAAACGCCATAGCCTATGGTTATCGGTAACGCCCTTTTCTTGCTCCTGTTGCTTTACCCGCAAGCGCTATCAAAGTTTTATTGGTGTTGGCGTGAGTGATCGCTACGCCTAGAGCATCGGCAGCATCGGCCTGTGGTTTAGCGGGTAACTTAAGCATGCTCATCACCATGTTCTGAACCATAGACTTGTCCGCACCACCATTACCCGTCACCGCTTGCTTAATTAAACGAGCCGCGTATTCATGAACAGGCAAATCCGCATTTACAGCCGCTACGATCGCGCTGCCCCTAGCTTGCCCAAGCTTAAGCGCTGAGTCTGCATTCTTAGCCATGAAGACCTGCTCTATCGCAAACACATCCGGTTGGAACTGAGTAATAATTTCGCTCACACCGGCGTAGATTTGTTTGAGTCGGCCCGGCAACTCTTTTTCTGAGGTGCGAATGCAACCACTCCCTAAGTAATATAGGTGGCGGCCATTTTGACGAATAACACCGTAACCGGTAATGCGTGAGCCAGGGTCAATCCCTAAGATAATAGACATAACTTCAAATACTGATTATTTATACATGCTTTATGAGCTTAGTATATCGAACGCAAAAAAAAATGCCCGTCAAATTAACGGGCATTTTATTGTTCTACTACAAAATTTAGCTCTATCGAAAACTCAAAGCTTCAGTAGAAAGTTAGGCTAATCGCTTGATTAGTCTTCTTTCTTCGCTAGTTTAACTGCGATTGCTAGCTCTTCCAGTGATGCTGGGTTCGCTAGGCTTGGCGCGTCTGTTAGTAGACATGCTGCAGCTGTTGTTTTCGGAAATGCGATAACGTCACGGATGTTCTCAGTACCACAAAGCAGCATTGCTAGACGGTCAAGACCGAATGCTAGACCAGCGTGCGGTGGCGTGCCGTACTTAAGCGCTTCAAGTAGGAAGCCGAACTTCTCTTGTTGCTCTTGTGCTTCGATACCTAGGATACCAAATACCGCTGTTTGCATTTCTGCGTTGTGGATACGTACAGAACCGCCGCCTACTTCGTAGCCGTTGATTACCATGTCGTATGCATCAGAATTTGCTGCTGCTGGGTTCGCTTTTAGCTCTTCCGCGTTCACACCTAGTGGTGATGTGAATGGGTGGTGCATTGCGTGTAGGTTACCTTCGCCGTCTTCTTCGAACATTGGGAAGTCAACAACCCACAGTGGAGCCCATGCAGATGTGTCTGTTAGCTCTAGATCCGTACCTAGTTTAAGACGAAGTGCGCCCATTGCTTCAGCAACGATGCCCGCTTTGTCTGCGCCGAACAGAATGATATCGCCAGATTCAGCTTGAGTACGATCTAGAATACCGTTGATTACGTCTTCGCTTAGGAATTTAGCAACTGGAGATTGAATACCTTCCATGCCTGCAGCACGGTCGTTAACCTTCATCCAAGCTAGGCCTTTCGCGCCGTAGATGTTTACGTGTTCAGCGTAGCCGTCGATTTGCTTACGAGTTAGCTTAGCACCACCTGGAACACGGATAACTGCTACGCGACCTTTTTCGTCGTTAGCTGGGCCAGAGAATACCTTGAATTCAACATCTTTAACCAAGTCAGCAACGTCCACTAGCTCTAGTGGGTTACGTAGATCTGGCTTATCAGAACCGAAACGACGAATCGCTTCAGAGAAAGGCATTACTGGGAATTGACCTAGTTCAACATCTAGAAGTTCTTTCCACATATCGTGAACAAGCTTCTCAGTCACGTTACGTACTTCTTGAGAAGTCATGAAAGATGTTTCGATATCGATTTGAGTAAATTCAGGCTGACGGTCAGCACGTAAATCTTCATCACGGAAACATTTAACGATTTGGTAGTAACGGTCAAAACCAGACATCATCAGCAGTTGCTTGAAAAGCTGAGGAGATTGAGGAAGTGCGTAGAAGCTACCTTTGTGAACACGGCTTGGTACTAGGTAGTCACGAGCACCTTCTGGTGTCGCTTTCGTTAGTACTGGCGTTTCGATGTCTAGGAATAAGTTCTCATCTAGGAAACGACGAACGAAGCTAGAAGCACGTGCACGAAGCTTAATACGGTCGCTCATTTCTGGACGACGAAGATCGATGTAACGGTACTTAAGACGCTGCTCTTCAGAGTTCGTTTGGTTGAAGTCTAGTGGAAGCGCTTCTGAACGGTTAATGATCTCTAGACCCGTCGCGTAAAGTTCTACTTCACCAGTAGCCATGTCTTTATTTACTTGGCTGTCCGGACGAACTCGTACTTCACCAGTAAACTTGATACAGAATTCATTACGCAGTTGGTTAGCGATCGGGAAGATATCTTTCATATCTGGATCGACAACAACCTGAACGATGCCTTCACGATCACGCATATCAATAAAGATAAGACCGCCTAAATCACGGCGACGGTTTACCCAGCCGCACAATTCTACAGTTTGTCCCGCCAGGGACTTGTTCAGGTTACCACAGTAATGGGTACGCATAATGAATTTCCCAATCTCTTAATTATTTACTAATTTCCAAGCTGTCAGTGGTCATTCCACACAACAGAGCAAAGGAACATTTATACGCGGAAACTCGCTTAAAATCGACCTTCCACATTCGAATTTATTGTGTTTTATCTGGCTTTGCTGCTTTTTAGCCCATCAAGTGCGCAAAGATTCATCAAAACCGAAAAAATTGCGATAATTATATCTCGAAAGTACCTTAATCAGCAAAACTCTCGTAAAGTAGATTTTAGGGCGCGTTGACCTTTCGTGGTTAAATTTTGTTCGAGATAAAAGCGTTTTAATCGCGGCGAGGGAAAAGTAGCCTAGTCATTCTAAGCAAATCTCCCTCAACAAAGAGTAAAACGCTTTTAGCCGAACCCTTCGGGCAGCGTTTGCTGGGTATTTCTACTACGTTATCGGCTTCTCATGTAGGCTAGCTACACATCAAAGCCTCTGCCTTGTATAAACACCCAGCAACTCGCTGCAAAAACCAGCTCGAAAGATCAACACGCCCTAATTTCAACCCAAAAACTTTTTGTAATGACTGATGGCGTGATGGATAACGGTGTAATAGATGGATAATCGTGTAATAACAACAGAAACTTTACCTCTAAGACTTGGATTAACTATGTGGTCTCATTCTGAGTGGCAAAGTCAGTTCTACGGTAAAGGCACCAAGCCTGCCGAACGCTTGGAAAAATACACCCAAGTTTTCCATACCGTTGAGGGCAACACCACCTTTTACGCTACGCCAAGTATGTCTACCGTTCACAATTGGAAAGCCGCCAGTCACGATGATTTCAAGTTCACCTTCAAATTGCCCAAATTCATCACCCACCAGCAACAACTGAAACACTGCCAAGCCGAACTCAAAGAGTTCTTGATGACGATGTCGCCACTGCATGACCGTATTGGTCAATGGACGATTCAGCTGCCGCACAGTTTTGAGCCCAGCATGCTGCCTGCCCTACAAAAGTTTTGCACCTTATTCCCAAAAGATATGCAGCTTGGCGTCGAAGTTCGACACTTAGGTTTCTTTGATAAGGGCGATGCGGAAAAACGCTTCAACCAATGGCTGGTTGAGGAAGGCATCAATCGCATCATCATGGACAGCCGCCCCGTTTTCTCTGCGCCACCCACCACAGAAGCGGTGATCGATGCGCATCAGAAAAAACCGCGTGTTCCTGTTCATGCAATTGCTACCGCCAATAACCCGATGATTCGATTTATTGGTCACCCAGACCAAGAACCTAATATTGAGTTTTTTAAGCCTTGGTTTGCCAAAATCCCAAACTGGCTTAATGAAGGCAAGCAGCCCTATTTAATGATCCACACCCCAGACAATAACCACGCACCTGAACTTGCGATTGCTATTTATAAGAGGCTACAAAAGCAAGTCTCTGAAAATACATCATTATTACTGCCCGAACTGACTCAGTTTCCAGCTCAAAAAGGCAATCACCAAATCTCGATGTTTTAACCTCTCACTTGTAAGTAGCTTCGAACCTTGAGCTAAATCTCAGTTTTCGTGACAGTGGCGTTTTTTTTACGTAAAATACGCCCCCTTTTATTTGGTACGAATTTTGTGCCAATTACGCTGACTGTCGAGAGAAAATGCTATGAGCAACACAGACAATATCTTTTCCGCTCCTATTGATAAAATTGGAGACTTCACCTTTGATGCAAGGGTTGCTGAAGTATTTCCGGATATGATTCAACGTTCGGTGCCTGGCTATAGCAATATCATCTCTGCAATCGGCATGCTGGCTGAGCGCTTTGTAAAGCCACACTCAAATATTTACGACCTTGGCTGCTCGCTTGGTGCTGCGACACTTTCTATGCGTCGTCACATTCAGCAAGAAGGCTGCACGATTTTCGCGATCGATAATTCAGAAGCCATGGTTGAGCGCTGCAAATTGCACGTAAATGCTTACCGCAGTGACACACCGGTAGAAGTGATTGAAGCCGACATCCGTGAAGTGGAAATCAAAGACGCTTCTGTTGTGGTGCTTAACTTTACGCTGCAATTTCTTTCTCCAGACGATCGATACGCTCTGCTTGAGAAAATTCATGCTGGCTTGCGCCCAGGCGGGATCTTAATCCTGTCAGAAAAATACGTATTCGAAGATGAAAGCTCAAATGAACTGCTTATCGACCTGCACCATGATTTCAAACGTGCTAACGGGTACAGCGAGCTAGAAGTAAGTCAGAAACGTAGCGCAATTGAAAACGTGATGCGCCCGGATTCGATCCCTGTTCACAGAGAGCGATTTGATAAGATTGGCTTCTCAAGCAGCGAAGTCTGGTTCCAATGTTTCAACTTTGGTTCAATGTTCGCGATAAAGTAAACATTTTAGATTACGTAACCGTCGCGACACCGTTAGCACGTACTAAAATGTCATCCTCAAGAGCGAGGAACAAACGAATTGGGGATCTCTTATCAAACACGATAAACGAGATTCCCTAGCATGTTTGTCCACACTCTTAATGGAGTGACAAATTTAATTTCTACACCACCAACTCAGTGAAAACCTATGTTTAATTTTGCCAATTTTTATCAACTTATTGCCCAAGATACTCGCCTTCAGCCGTGGCTAAATGTCCTGCCACAGCAACTGACCGATTGGCAAAATGCAGAGCACGGTGACTTTGACCGCTGGCTACGTGCACTAAACAAGATTCCACAAGACGTGCCAGATCAAGTTGACCTGAAAAATTCAGTGACGATTGGTAGTTCTACGCCATACCACACAGGCGAACTGAAAAAGCTAGAAAGCTTATTGAAGACTTTCCACCCGTGGAGAAAAGGTCCTTATACGGTTCACGACATCCATATCGATACAGAGTGGCGCAGTGACTGGAAATGGGATCGTGTGCTTCCACATATATCTCCATTAAAAAACCGTTCGGTTCTCGATGTAGGTTGTGGCAATGGTTACCACATGTGGCGCATGCTGGGTGAAGGTGCTCGCTTAACGGTTGGTATCGATCCTTCCCACCTATTCTTGGTTCAGTTTGAAGCAATTCGTAAGTTGATGGGCGATGACCAACGAGCTCACCTATTACCTCTAGGTATTGAGCAGCTCCCAAAGCTAGAAGCCTACGACACGGTATTCAGCATGGGTGTGCTTTACCATCGTCGTTCACCACTGGACCACTTGATTCAACTGAAAGACCAATTGGTGTCTGGCGGTGAACTGGTTCTTGAAACCTTGGTGATTGAAGGCGATGAGAACGCAGTATTAGTTCCGGTTGACCGTTACGCGCAAATGAGAAACGTCTACTTCTTCCCTTCAGCTCGCGCACTGAAACGCTGGCTAGAACAAGTTGGTTTTGAAGACGTACGAATCGTTGACGAAAATGTCACGACAATTGGTGAACAACGCACCACAGAATGGATGACACACAACTCTCTTCCAGATTACCTCGATCCGAACGATCCAAGTAAAACGGTTGAAGGTCACCCTGCACCGAGACGTGCGATTCTGGTAGCAACAAAGCCATAGATTTACTGCCCACAACGCAGTGGCATATTGAGTAAATAAAGCACAAGCCTATTAAGGCAGCAAAACAATTGCTTGCATGGTCAAAAAGCCACTGTTAATTTCGCGGTGAACCTTGCTTCCTTAGCTTAAGAATTGAACAAAAATTGACTTATGTTTAATAAGTGAGCTATTCCAAATAGCAATAATTGGCGTAGCGCTCACATTGCGATTCAATATGACCAGACTCTTACAATAGGATGCTTCACGCATCCTTTTTTGTGGGCTAAACTTCTAAATAGTCTGAACTATTCTCTAATTCTCAAAGGTTTTTTTATGTTTAAGCGATTATCGCCTATTGTGGCGGTTGGTTTGCTCTCTGGTTGTACTCTTACAAATGGTGCTACCTACCACCAAGAAACTCTCGACGCTATTTCCCGCTCAGAGACAAACATCGCAAATAAGGTTCAAAATCTTGAACTGCAACTAAGCAATCAAAGTGACTATATTGAAAGCTTAGAAGACGAAATTACTACCCTTTCTAGTCAATTAGATACCCATCTAACGAGCATGGAACACAAGGTTATTGAAGAGCTAGAGGAAGAGGAACCGGTCGCTATTGCCGTTGCTCCTATCGCTCCTATATCACAACCGACTATCCTTGGCGGCATCGAAAAAGTGTTTATCGACTCTATCAAGCAAAGCTTTGATGCTCGTGTTGATACAGGTGCAACCACCTCTTCTTTAAACGCTGTCGATATCAAAGAATTCGAACGTAACGGCAAGAACTGGGTTAAATTTCACCTAGACGACAAAGCCCAAGCTAAAGAAGACCAGAAATGGATTGAAGCGCCTGTTGTACGTTATGTAAAAATCCGTCAATCAACCAATGATCAAGCAGAACGTCGAGCTGTGATCGAATTATGGGTGAAAGTTGGAAAAATCCATGAAAAAGCGCAATTTACATTGGCGGATCGCTCTCAAATGAGTCACCCTGTGTTACTAGGGCGCGAATTTATCAAAGACATAGCGCTAGTAGATGTAAGTAAAAAGTACGTACAAACGGAAGTTAAATAACAATAGTAGGGTAAGCTATGACGTCAAGAATTCCATTTTATATCTCTATATTCCTGCTTATTGTGGCAGGTATAACACTGAGTATGTTCAGACATACGACCTACGGTGTACCTTGGACTCCAGGGGAAACCAGACAGGTTTGGGACGTTGAAGCTCGCATCGAGTTCAACGCAGTAGGCAAAGAAGCAAAAGTTTCCTTAGCGGCTCCTCATACTCAGTCTAACTACACACTTATCGGCGAATCGGCTTCATCGCCGGGTTACGGTATCTCTTACTTGAATACCGAATCAGGTCGCCGCGCAGAGTGGTCTATTCGATACGCAGATGGCCCTCAAACCATCTACTACAAAACACAATTCCTAGTCGACAACCAAGCAAAAGTTGATGCTATCGCACCAGAAGGTGAAGTCTCGCAACCAAGCTTCGACGGCCCTGAAGAAGCGGCTTCTCTTGCATTGATTGATAGAGCGACAAAACGTTCTGCAGACAATATCACTTTTACCCGTGAGCTCATCAAAACACTTAATGATCCAGACAGCCAAAACTCAGCGCTGATTCTGAACAACATGACCAAAGTGGAAGCGACACACAAGCTACTTTCAGCGGCGAAAATACACAACAAAGTGGTTGGTGTTATCGAGCTAGAAGATGGTCGTCGTCGTCAGTCGATTCAAAACATGATTCAGATCTGGGATAACGACGAGTGGGTTCTATTCTCTCCTGAATCAAGCGAACAACAAGTTCAACCAAACCTACTCATCTGGGACGAATCAAACGTTTCTCTACTGGATGTTGTTGGCGGTCAGAACAGTAAAGTTCACTTCTCTATGATTGCTCAAGAGGTTTCACCAACGGAAGCAACCAATAGTAAAGTCTCTGCTGATCAACTGTTAAACCTTTCAATTCACAGCCTACCGTTAGAAGAGCAAGCGATGTTTAAAACCATCATGCTGATTCCTATCGGTGCTCTGATTGTTGTGTTCCTACGTGTCATCATCGGCCTGAAAACGTCTGGTACGTTCATGCCAGTACTGATTGCGGTAGCCTTTGTACAAACACAACTGGTAACGGGTATTGTTGGCTTCCTGCTTATTGTAGGTACGGGTCTGATTATTCGAAGTTACTTGTCCAAACTCAACTTGCTCTTGGTAGCCAGGATATCCGCCGTAATCATCACGGTAATCATGATTATCTCTGTGTTTACTGTAGTCGCGTTTAAAGTGGGTCTGACTGAAGGTCTATCTATTACGTTCTTCCCTATGATTATCCTATCTTGGACTATCGAACGTATGTCTATCCTATGGGAAGAAGAAGGCGCGAAAGAAGTAATGCTGCAAGGTGGTGGTTCTCTATTCACTGCGGTTCTTGTTTACTTAGGCATGACTAACCCGTTCATTCAGCACTTAACGTTTAACTTTATTGGTTTACAACTTGTTATTCTAGCGACCATCTTGCTACTAGGTAACTACACAGGATACCGTCTAACCGAGCTTCGTCGCTTTAAACCGCTAGCGGAGGACTAAGTTATGTTTGATCAGTTTACTTCACCGTTTAGGTTGAAATACAAAGGCATAATGGGAATGAACAAGCGTAACCATAGTTATATTGGTCGCTACAATGATCGTTCCAAGTATCCACTCGTTGATGACAAGCTTAAGACGAAGATCATTGCTGAACAGGCTGGTGCTACTGTACCAAAACTGATTGGCGTGATTGGTCATCAAGCTGAAGTAAAAACAATCCACAAGATGGTAAAAGAGTGGCCGGGTTTCGTAATCAAGCCAGCTCAAGGCAGTGGTGGTAAAGGTATCCTTGTTGTGACTTCTCACAAGGACGGCGTTTACACCAAGCCATCGGGTTCGACTATCAATGAAGAAGACGTAGAGCGCCACATCAGTAACGCTCTCGCGGGTCTTTTCTCACTTGGTGGTAAGAACGATGTTGCGGTAGTTGAAAACCTCATCAAGTTTGATGAGTGTTTTGATGGCTTCAGTTACGAAGGTGTGCCAGATGTACGAATCATCGTATTCAAGGGCTACCCTGTGATGGCGATGATGCGTTTATCTACTTCGGCTTCCGACGGTAAGGCTAACTTACACCAAGGCGCTGTAGGTGTAGGTATTTGTATTGCGACGGGTAAAGCCGTTCGTGCGGTTCAATTTGACCACCCAGTAACTCACCACCCAGATACGGGTAAAGAGTTGGCGCTACTTCAGGTACCACACTGGGAAAAACTGCTAACACTAGCTTCAAGCGCTTGGGAAATGACAGGTCTTGGTTACATGGGTACTGACATGGTTCTAGACCAAGAAGAAGGCCCAATGGTACTTGAGCTTAACGCACGTCCAGGTTTGGCTATCCAAATCGCGAACGGCGCAGGTTTATTGCCTCGATTGCACCATATTGAGAACCTTGGTACACCGGCTGAATACCCAAAACCAGCAGAGCGCGTTGCCTACGCTGCTAAGCAATTTGGTGTTCACGGTAGCGAAATTGTTCAAAACTAAGCTCATCTAAATTAAAGCGAAACGACTCAGTTATTGATACTGAATCTAGCTCGATAAAAAGGCCGCATAACTCTGAGAGTTACGCGGCTTTTTAATGCCAGCCGTCTTCACCGAGCTAATATGATTAAGCCTCTGTTACTTCACACTCAGGCTCACGAATAGGATCAATACGCACAGCCGCCACCTTAAACTCAGGGATCTTAGCGTGTGGATCGGTCGCTGTGGTCGTCAAACGGTTAACCGGCGATTCAACAAAATGGAATGGAATGAACACCACACCCTTTTGCATTCGCTTAGTCACAAACGCCGCGATTTCTATTTCACCACGACGTGTCGACACCTTGAGCATCTGACCATTCGAGATTCCTAACGCTTCAGCATCGTGAACACTGACCATTGCACGTGGCCCCGCTAAGTTATCCAGGCCTTTGGTTTTACGCGTCATAGTGCCTGTATGGAATTGCTCTAAGATACGCCCTGTCGTTAGAACTAACGGATACTCTTCATCCGGTAGCTCAGCAGCGTATCTAAACGGAATCGCCTCCATTTGACCACGCCCACGGGTAAATTGGGTCTGGTGCATGATACGAGTGCCATCAAGGTTATTCTTATTACTCGGCCATTGCACGCCATTGACCGTAATGTTCTCCCAACGTAAACCACCATACTGTGGTGTTACACGTGCTATCTCATTGGTGATATCGGCAACGGTGTTATAGTCCCAACCACCGCCCATTGCGTTGGCTAGCATTTGGATAATCACCCAATCTTCTTTCGCTTCACCTGGAGGCAATACCGCCGGGTTAATGCGCTGAACACGACGCTCGGTATTGGTAAAGTGACCAGACTTTTCAGCAAACGAGCAAGACGGAAGAACCACATCGGCATATTGAGCAGTTTCGGTTAAGAAAATATCTTGAACTACTAAGAAATCTAACGCTTCAAGACCTTCAATCACATGCGCTTGGTTCGGGTCACTCAGCACTGGATTCTCGCCCATTACGTACAGACCACGAACATCTCGATGACACGCGCCATCAATAATCTCGGTCAGCGTTAACCCCGTTTCAGCGGGTAGATCAGTAACGCCCCACTCCATCGCAAACTTTTGACGAACCATTGGGTTATACACTTTCTGATAACCCGGAAGATTATTTGGCAACGCGCCCATATCGCATGCACCCTGCACATTCGATTGGCCACGCAGCGGGTTGATACCACCACCTTCAATACCGATGTTGCCACACAAGAGTTGCAGGTTGGCGATTGAACGTACGTTGTCATGCCCAGTAGTGTGCTGGGTAATACCCATCGAGTAATACACCGCTGTTCGTTCTGCAGTACCAATCAATCGTGCCATTGCGAAGATGTCTTCCGCTTTAACGCCAGTCACCAATTCCACTTTTTCTAGCGAATAGCTTGGTGACATTACCTCTTGAAGCAAGGTATCAAAGCCGTCCACACGATCTTCGATATACTCTTGGTCATACCAACCATGTTTGATGATCTGCTGCATCACACCATTTATCAGCATTACATCGGTACCCGGTCGGTGCGCTAAGTAAAGCTCAGCATGGTCAGCAATATCTATTCGTTTTGGATCGGCAACGATCAATCGCGCTCCACCATGTCTCACAGCCTGCTTAATGTGCGAACCAATAATTGGGTGCGCTGACGTGGTATCCGAACCAATAATAAAGATCACATCAGAGTGCTTGATACTTGGAATATCATTGGTCATCGCTCCACTGCCTAACGATGCTTCAAGTCCAGTCACCGTCGAGGCATGACAAAGGCGAGCACAATGGTCGACGTTATTGGTGCCTAGTTCGCGACGTATGAATTTTTGGAAGGCATAGTTATCTTCGTTGGTGGTTTTAGCCGATGAGAAACCCGCTAGAGCATTGCTACCAAAACCTTGTTTAATAGCCGTGAACTTATCGGCAATCAGCGTAATGGCTTCTTCCCAACTCGCTGGTTGTAACCAGCCATCTTTACGAATTAACGGTGTTGTAAGGCGGGCATCACTGCCGACGAAGTCGAAACCGAAACGTCCCTTAACACACAGCATGCCCTCGTTGACCGGAGAATCACCGCCCTCGATATAACGGATTTTGTTCTTCGCTTCGTCTACATGCATGGTCAGTTTACAGCCCACACCACAGTAGGTGCAGATAGTATCGATCTTCTTGAGAATATCTGTGTCGCCTTGTTTTCTATCTCTCGCGTCTACCATCGCACCTGTTGGACACGCTTGAATACACGAGCCACATTGAACACAGTTTGAGTCACCCATTACGGTCTTGTCTGCCCCAAAGTTAGGGCGACATTCGGGTCTTGATGCAGGTTTGCCATCGGATTGGTTCATGAAGCTTAGAACGCCATGAACATTCTGTTCGCGACAGGCTTGGATACACTGGCCACAACTGATACAGCGGTTGGCGTCAAAGATAATGAACTCAGAACTGTCATCGACCGAAAATTTTTGTCTTGTTAACCCGACCTTCGCTTCTTCAGCACGAATCGCCTGCCAACTCTCATTCGAAGCCACATCGATTTTGTACTCTGGATGCGTTTGCGTTGCTTTGTATTCGGTCGAGTAGTCTCGTAGGTCGCAATCGGTATTGGCTTGGCAACCACACTCTAGACATCTTGCTGCTTCCGCTATTGCATCAGCATTATCAAACCCTGTTTCTACTTCATCAAAGCTTTGTTCACGCTGCTCGGGCGTTAGTTCTGGCATGATCTTACGAGCCATACGTTGTATCGACTGGTATTGCTCAGGATCCACCGCTTTGAGCTGTTTGTGTTTTCTTGAGTTAAACGGTTTGGCCGGAATATTTTCCATATCACCGTGGAAGAAGCGATCGATCGCTTGTGCAGCAATACGCCCATCCCCCACCGCTTCGACTGCGGTTGCAGGGCCGCGTCGGAAATCACCAATACTGAAAATATTTCCGGTTCCGGTATGCATGGTTTGTGGATCAGCATCTGCGGTATTCCAACGAGTAAGAGGAATATCAATCGCTTCATTGTCCATAAAGCTCAGATCAGGCTTTTGCGACACGGCAGCAATAACCGTATCAAACGCTTCAACAAAGAACTCGCCAGTTGGTTTAGGGCTGCGGCGGCCTGAAGCATCAGCAGGACCCAAAGCCATTCGTTCTAATCGTATTTCTGATACATGACCATTTTCATCGGCTATGTTTTCTGCAGGGTTGGTTAAGAAGTGGAACTTCACACCCTCATGTTCAGCTTCTTCGATTTCGTAATCTTCTGCTGGCATCTCATCTCGAGTACGACGATAAATCAGCGTAGTATCCGCGCCATCACGAACTGCGGTTCGAGCACAGTCAATCGCTGTATTACCGCCACCGATCACGGCAACCTTTTTACCAGTGACGTACTGCTGATCGGTCACGTAATCTTTCAGATAATCGACACCCAAATAACAACCTCCGAGTTCGCTACCCGGGTAATTCATCTCGACCGCTTGCGATGCACCAACGGCTAAACAAACCGCATCAAAATCGTTACTTAAATCAGACAGTGTAAAATCAACACCGAGTTTTTTACCGCACTCAACCACCATTCCGTTGCGACACATCAACTCGATTTCTTTATCTAGAATCGACTTAGGTAAGCGATATTCAGGGATACCGTAACGCAGCCAACCACCCGCTTGCGGCATCGACTCATAGACACTGACATCATAGCCTTCGTTAGATAGGTAATAACCCGCCGTAAGCCCACCGGGGCCACTACCGACAATTGCAATACTCTTGCCTTTATTCGGTTTCTTAGCTGGCATGTAGCTCTCTTGAGTCGCTAAATCCGCGTCGGCAGCGTGTCGTTTGAGTTGGCGAATCGCAATGGATTCATCGACCAAGTTACGACGACATTCGGTTTCACAGAAAGCAGGACACACACGACCAATTGAAAGCGGCATTGGCAATGTCTTTTTGATCACTTCAATCGCTTTAATGTGATCATTTTGAGCAATATGGTGCAGGTAAGATTGGATGTCGACCCCAGCAGGACAGGCTGTTTGGCATGGCGCCTCACAGTCAGCGTAGTGATCGGTCATGATGCGATTCAACGCTTCTTGTCGATGATTCGTTAACTGTTTTGACTGAGTGGTAATATTCAGCCCATTAGACACTTCAAGCTCACAAGAGCGAGTAACACCAACGCCATCAACTTCCACAACACACAAATCACACGGCACTTTATCCGCTGTTTTATTCAAACCACATAAAGATGGGATTTCCAAACCACATGTTTTTGCCGCTTCAAGAACGGTTTGTCCTTGCTCGACGATTCGATATTTCCCATCAATAACGATTTGAATCATACCTAAGTCCTACCTTTACCTTTCGCACACGCGAGTTATCAACAATTAAAATTTAAGTAATACAATATTATTAATATTATTAAATCTATGTCATTACCATACATTATTTGTGGTTTTGTGCGTGTGACCTCAAACAAGTTCCATTGATAATAACCATAATGTATGAATGGTCTTATCAGTGTCGACGAAAGGATTAAGCGGGAGGGGTTCTGCTGTAGAAGTAAGAAGTAAGAAGTAAGAAGTAAGAAGTAAGAAGTAAGAAATTAGATTCAAGGTACAAAAAAGCCCCTAATGATTAGGGGCTTTGAACAAATATCATTGAGTCGCTTTCGAGCTTATAGCTAAGCTATCAAGGTTATTGCTCGGCTATCAAGATTATAATTCGGCTATCAAAGTTATTGCTCAGTTTCTTCGATAAGCTCTTGCACCGGAGATGCTGGTTTGTTTTGAGCAAAACCGCGCAGGCCAACAACATGTACGTGTTCGTGGTCTTTGAAGACCTTACGAACCAGTTTGTAGGTTGTACCTTTCTCTGGGCTAATGTTTTCAGGTGCTGCAATCAGAAGTTGCATACCCAAACGGTCACACAGTTCAAACAGCGTAGAGATCGACTTAGAATCCAAACGTGCTGCTTCATCAAGGAACAACAAACGACATGGAACGATGTCTTTACTGCGAAGTCGACGAGATTCCTCTTCCCAGCTCTGAATAACCATCAATAGGATTGACTGACCCGTACCGATCGCCTCACCCGTAGACAATGCGCCCGATTCAGCTTGTAACCAACCATCTGAACCACGGTTAACTTCAACACTCAGCTCTAGGTAGTTACGGTAATCCAGTAGCTCTTCACCAAGAACCTGTGGAGAACGTTGACCCATATCGATATGCGGGTTCACTCGTTGGAACAACTTCGCCATCGCTTCTGAGAAGGTAAAGCGCGTTGATTCAAACAAGTCTTTGTGTTGCTCTTGTTGAGTTGCTAGCCCTGATAGCAAGATCTCGTGGCTTTCACGGATCTTAACGTTCAGACGTACGCCTTTAACCTGACCAAAGTAAATGTTAGACAAACCTTGGTTCAGCATTCGAATACGGTTCTGCTCGCGCTGAATCGTTTTCTTGATGATGCTTGCTACGGACTCAGAGCTGATTGCCAGGCGATTTTCACGCTGCGTCAACTCTTCTGTTAGTCGAGCTAGCTCCACTTCCATCTCTTCGATTGCTTCAACCGGATCATCCGTGTGAATAATATCTTGGCGAATACGCTCACGAAGGTGTTGGTAAACCGCAATGTAGAACAGAACTTTACGCTCTGGATGCGCGTTGTCTTCAGATAAACGCAGCGAATCACGCAGGTCGTCATTGTCGGCTACCGCCAGACGTAGCGCACCCAGTGATTTATCCGACATAGAGCGAAGCTCGCCTGCCGTTAGATAAGCCAGTTCACGTTTATGCAGACGACGTTCAACATCATTCTCACGCGCTAAACGAAGTACTGAACACCAACCCGCTTTCGCTGCAACAACGAAAGTACGAAGCTCGGTGTACTCTTTTTGAACTTTCTTAAGACGCTTAGCCAGTGCTTTCATCTCAAGTTCAGTTGACGTAATCGTACGCTCGTATTCACTCTTACGGCTGCGAGATGTGTGCAGACGCTCTTGAAGCTCGTCACGACGACGTACAGCACGCTCTTCAGCGCCTTCGTCAGCGTTTACGCCGAACTCTTGTAGCTCTTGTTTGAACTCTTGAACCGTTTCTTGCTTCGCTTGATGTGAGCTCTTCAGTGCCGCCAATACTTGGTTGTATTGGTTCATCTGTTCGCGAGCTTGCTTCAAGCCATCGCGGCCTTTGGTTCTTGCTTGTTCAGCTTGAACCAACTTCGCTTTCAGTTGCTCGCTCAGTTCACTGCTCTTATTAAGCAAATCAACAGAATCCGCGTAAGCAAAGTAATGACGACGCTCAATCAGGTCAGACAGTGCGAACACTTTGCCTTTTAGCGTTTGTAGCGCGTTGTCTGCTTGACGGTACTCTGCTTCCAAAGCTTCGAATTGCTCTGGGTCAGCGTCTAGTGCAGATACGAACTGTTCTAGAGAAGTAAGCGCCTTGCCGTGCGTATTCAAGTAAGATTTCGCTTCACTTAAACGCTCTAGTTGCGCTTCTAATTCAGCTAAACGCTCAGCCAATGTTTCGTCTTCTAAAATACGAACCATTGGTGCTAATTTATCTAGCGCACCAAGTGCCTGCTTGCTTTGTAGAAGCTGACTGCGTTGCTGCTGCTCTTTAGAGTTAAGCTCAGCCAGAGAACGAACAATTTGATTACGCTTATCACGAATCGCAGCAAGTGCTTGCTCTGGGTCTGCGTTAAACGCAACGTGCAGGTGCTTCGCAACAAAGCTGTTGAATGCTTGGTATAGGCGATTCAGTTTTTGAGAGTCAAACGCTGCCTTCGCGTGGTTTTCAACCACAACGTCACGCTCTTCGCGCAATTTCTCTAGACGTTGTTCACGAGCCGCACGGCCAAACAGTGGGATCTCAGGGAAACGAGAGTAACGCATTTGGCGATCGTTCAGCTGAACACACACTGCGCCTTCAAGCTCATCGGCATTGAATGAACTGTCATCAAACGCGTCGACATCGCCTTCTAGGATGTAAAGGTCTTCTGGACAATCATCAAGATCCACCAGCTTCTCTTTAATACCATCAAGATCAGAAACCACAATTGCGTGACGAGCCGGGCCGTACATCGCACTGAAGTACGGCGCATCACCAATAGTGATATCATCGTAGATCTCAGAAAGCAGCACGCCACCAAGCGTATCCGCTAGGCCTTTGAGGCGAGGATCGTTAGAACCACCTGGAGACGCTAAACGCTCAATTTCGTGCTCAAGTTCAGCTCGGCGCGTAGCCAACTGATCTTTTGCTACCGCTTGAGATTTCTCATCTTCAAGCACTTGTTGCATTTGAGTCATCACCGCTTGGCTATCTTCTAGCTCAGCGTCGGTTTGATCTCTTAATGCTTCAAGCGCATCGTTTGCCGTGATCCATGCTGGAGCAATAGACTCAAGTTTTTGAATCTCTTGATCGTGGTTTTGTTGTACACGACGTTGCTCACTCTTCGCTTCACGCAGCTCTTCTTGAGCGTACTCAAGAGACTCGATCTGCATAGCATGACGTTCACGTTCTTCATCGAAAACCGCTTCGTCAGTCAGTGAGATGTTGTGTTGCTTTTGGTATTCAGTCGCTAGCTCTTTTGCTTGACGCTGCTGAGCCACATCACGAGCCATATCGCGGTGCTGAGCACGCCACTGCTGTTCATTTTCAACAACGTGTTTTGCGTTACGGCCTTTTTCTAAAGCTTGCTTAGCGCTTTGAGACGCTTCTTTACGCTCAACGTCACCCACAATACTTTTAACAAGAGCGAGCGCTTTGTCGAACTGCGCAGAAGCAGCAGAAGACATGTCTAGTTTATGTTTAGTAGACAGCAGCGTTTGAGTGCTTGATTCTTCTTGTGCTTTTAGCTCAGAAACCAGAGTTAGTGCGCTTTCTGCCGTAATAGATTCATCACCAAGCAACTGCTTAGTTTTCTCTAATGCTTGAACCGCTTGCTGGTATTGAAGTGCACGCGTTTGCTGAACATCCAACGCTTGTTGGTAGTCAGCAAGCTGAGTTTTCAGGCTATCCACTTCTTCTTCAGTGATGGTTGCCTGCTCTTCAGCAAGAAGTACTCGCTCTTGAGCTTCTTCAACCACCATCATTTGCTCTTCTAGACGCTCGTTAAGCTCTTCTAGATCTTCGCTGTAGCGGGCAATTTTCTCTTGCTGACGAAGTGCAGTTTGAACTAATTGCAGATGATCCGAAGCCGCTTGGTAATCTTGCTCTAGTGCTGATTCTTGATCGACAAGTAACTCTAGTTCTTCTTGAACGCGGTTCAACAAGTTGTTTTGATCAAGCAAGGTTTCACGAGAACCAAACAGCTCACCACGGAACTTCATGGTTTGATCAAGCTTGTTGCGACGATCGTTAGCATGGCGCATGTAATCTGCTGCCACGTAGTTCGTAGATTCAGTGATCAAGTGCTTAAACAAATCACGATCCGACTGAGTCGTTTTGATCGCTTCTAGCGTCATACGGTTTTCGCGTAGTGCTGATTCCATGTCTTGGAACGCTTTCTTCACACCACCATTTTGCGGTAACAGGTAATCACGCAGAGAACGCGTAATCGCACTTGAGATACCACCGTAAAGTGATGCTTCAATTAGGCGGTAGAACTTAGAACGGTCGCTGCTGTTACGTAGTTTCTTCGGTACCACACCGTATTCAAACATTTGCGAGTGGTAATCAACAATCGAAGAGAAGGCCTTAAAATGCGTGCCTTCGTATTGTGCAACCGCCGCTTTCACGTCGTTCAACTGACATACGCGAGCGTGGCTGTCTGAAACGTTCTGAATCAACACATCCGTTGGTTTCACATGGCTTGGAAGGCCTTGGATAACGAACGGTTTAATGTCGACTTTCTTATCACGACCCGCGACTTGCTGCAGTTTTACTGCAAACAATAGACGCTGATTACGAGAGTTCACAACATCTAGTGCGGCATAACATGCGCCTGGCTGAAGCTTACCGTAAAGGCCTTTATCACGAGATGACTGTGAGCTACCCGCTTCCGTTGTGTTACGGAAATGCAGAAGGCTTTGGTCAGGGATCAGTGCTGTGATGAATGCCGCCATTGTGGTCGACTTACCCGCACCGTTACCGCCAGAAAGCGTTGTAACCAATCCATCAATATCAAAAGTACGCGCAAAGAAGCCGTTCCAGTTGACCATGGTTAATGATTGATACTTACCTCTTTCAATCATGCTTCACCTTCTACTTTTGTTTGTTCGCCAGCATTTGACTCAAGGTCAAAGTCAGCTTGATCGTTAAAAATGTCTTGTTGACCGTTTTCGTCTACGTCTGCATCTACTTCTGATGTGGCTTCCGCTTGTTCTTCATTCAACAAGCTACCTTGGTTAGGCTCTTGGGTATGCACCACAGCTTCACCATCACGGATAAGACGTAACTGCGCTTCTTTCATATCATCGCCAACACGAACGTCAGCGCCAAAACGGAATACCGCTTCGCTGATACGGAACTTGCCGGTTTCACCAATCGCAATCAACATACCGATACGGCGTAAGCGACGTAGAGAAGTACGTACTTTTTCGAACAGCTTTTCTTTATCTAGGTCAGAACCAGACGCACGGTTGGTTGCTAGCTTCATGAGTTTTTTCTCATCCGCTAACGACATCAACTCATCAAACAGTTCTTGGTTGGTGAAGATACCTTCATGAGCAAGACGTTCTGGGCTTAGGTATAAGAAACACAACACCTTTCCAACCAACATGTCGAGCTCAGACAACACACTACGACCAATCAGAGACGTAGAACGCGGACGCAGGTAATAGAAACCTTCCGGCGCTTTTACCAATTCCGTATTGTAGCGTTGATAGAAATGCTGAAGCTCAACTTCAAAATCAGACAGCAACGCGTGGTTATCTAGGTCTTCTGTTGAAACATGCTTACCTGAACGCAGCATGCTATCTAGCGCAGGGAACAGTGGGTTCGCTATCGCTTTTACCAGTTTCTCTGGCATGTAATCATCAGTACTTGTTAATGACATTTGCTTGTACCTTTGCACCGAAATCGTTAATTGCCTGCCAATCTGGCTGAATAGCCTGATAGTCAGACTCTGAGTAACCTAAGCGCACGGCTTGGTCGACAACAATTCTGGCTAAATCAAAATGGTGTGTGCGAGGGTGTGCAGCGAGGTAATCGCGTAACACAAGGCCAAGATCAATTGGCGCGCCTTGCTGTTTGTGAGCTTTTAACATCTCTGCAATTCGATCTGAAAGCAGGTCATTTACTTGCTCAAATTCTTCGTACTCTACGTCGATTGGTGCTTGTCCCATCACTTCGTCATCACGAAGCACGAGCGCTTCATCACGAAGATCCGTCAGCTTCTCAGCATCGGCGTAGGTCAATAACCAAGGCGCATCAAAGTAGTCAGTGACTGACTGACGCAAGCGCTGGCTAAAGGCGCGGTTTTTATCCATATCAATCGCGGTACGGATGAACTTGTGAACATGGCGGTCGTAGCCGATCCATAAATCGATGGCTTGTTGGCCCCAACTGGTGATTCGGTCTAGCTTCATCTGCAAGCCGAACAGGGTTTCGCCAACGAACTCGAGTTCATCGTCACCGTAAACAATTTCTTGAATATCGAGGATCTGTGTTTGCAGTTCATCCCCCGCCGCTTGCAAGGTGTCTTGCAATTCTTTTAGTGTGGACGAGGTTTCTGAAAGCAAGGTTTCACAGTTGTTAATCGCCTCTCGCCAATCCTTGTTTAAAAGGTCGGCAATTTGCTGTTTAACGGTTTGCTGCTGCTCATCCATAACACGTTGGTTAAGATCAATCTGATCGAAAATTTCACCAACAGAATACTTGAGCACGCCGTAAACATTCTTTCTCCAATGTCCTGGAGTTCCGCCTTTTTGTGCTGCTTCAATGGCTTTTGCCATCTCGTCCGCAACCATAGAAAGCTGGATAGACAGTTTTAACTTAGAAAACTGACGGTGGCGTAAGTAATAATCTGAAATACCAATCGCCAATGGTGATAAGCGATAAATACTCGCACCATCGGTGATTTCGCTGGTAAAGCGGCTAATCAACTTCTGTTTAACTAACTCGTTGATGGCATTGTTGGCACGAAACGCGGACGCTTCGCCAGTATCTTCAAACAGTCGAGTGACGATGGTAAATGCATCGTGCAGTTCACCCTCGCCCAACTCTTCATCGAACCTTTCATTGCTTAGTACTGCGATAGCAATCAAAAATGCTAAGCGCTCTGGTGGCAAGTTTAATGAAAAATCATGCTGCTTGACCCAGCCCACCAACTCATCAATTGGCTGCTCTTCGGCAGTTTGAGTCATTTCACTCATTGTGGTTCCTGTTACTGTTCTTCGTCATATCGAATGTATTAGATATGACGCCTATTTCTTTATGACGCGGGCTTCTTACGATTGCATAGCGCATGTTGTGGCTTCTTTTACCACATTCACCGCTGTTATTGCGCAGGTTTTTGAGCCCAAACGTGAATATAACGGCCTAGTGACAGATATGGCTCTTGGCGACATAGCTGTTTTTCCAGTTCCAATACATCTTCAAATTGGTAATCGCCCATGTACTCCATATTACCTATGTAGTCACTGAAAGAGCGAATGCCTGATTTACCACAGATTTCTAGACCAGCGTCTTCTATCCATTGATAAACCTCTTCCGGCTTCAAGCCTTTTTGTGGTTGCAGCTTAAACCGTTTTCGATGTGGCATCCCATTCAATACATGAGGAATGTTGCCACAAATCACATTTTTCAGGACTAATCCGTGGTGGTTGTAAAACATTATCGAGGCAACACCACCTGGCTTAACTTGTTCAAGCAATAAATCAAGCGCCTCTTTAGGATCGGCTAACCATTCCATTACGGCATGAAACATCACAAAATCGACTTTCTCATCGAGATGTTCTGCGACTTTTTGTACCGGTGAATGAATAAATCGATATTGCTCTAGCAAACCCGCTTCGCTGATACTTTCTTCGGCGAGCTTCAGCATTTCAGAAGAGAGATCACACAGAGAAACGTTATGCCCAAGCGACGCAATTTTTTGCGACATCTGCGCAAGGCCGCCTCCAGCATCAAGCACATGCAGCGGCGAAGCTGATTGCTCAAACTTGCTCAAAGCTTGTTCTAAATCTTCCCATACGATGATCTGACGGATCTCTCCTTTGTCAGAGCCGTAAATATTTTTTGCAAATTTGTGGGCAATATCGTCGAAATTACGGTCTTCAGTCACGGCTACTTGAGTTATTATGTCCTATCGTGCCTGCTATTCTGTCACAGGAATTTCAGGAATAAAGAGGCGATGTCTCTTTTTACTACTAAGTGATGTTTTTTCGGACTATTCGGATATGTTTGAGCTGAAAAAAGTAGTGTCTTCGCTATTGATGCCACTGCCAGCAATGTTAATTCTCGCTTTTCTGGGTTTAGCCCTAGTGATGTTTACTACCAAAAGGAAGACTGGTTGCCTAATCACCCTCTCAGCCCTATGTGGTATTTTCCTAATCGCTTTCCAGCCAGTTTCTAGTCAACTTTTAATGCCAATGGAAAGGCAACACACCGCATTTTTACCTGTCGATGAAACCGTCGATTACGTGATGGTTCTTGGAAGTGGTCACGTCGTAGACGACCAAATTCCACCGACATCAGAACTTAGCCGCACCGGCCTGATGCGTTTAAGTGAAGGGATTCGTATTCTACGCCTCTACCCTGGTGCAAAACTCATTTTGTCTGGCTATGGCGCAGGCACTGAAGTAAGTAACGCAAGAATGATGGCTAAAGTGGCTTTAGCACTTGGCGTAGCAAAGCCCGACATCATTCTGCTTGAAACCGCAAAAGACACTTGGGAAGAAGCCCGCCAAGCCGCTGCGTTCGTTAAGAATAAAAGAATGGTGTTGGTGACTTCAGCGAGCCATATGACTCGCGCACTGAACGAATTCAATGCTGCTGGAATGAAACCACTGCCGGCACCAACTAACTACCTTGCACAAGAAGGTATAGTTGAGCCGTGGGAAAAGTACATGCCGAAAGCGCTATACCTTGAGCAGACTGAGCGTTACTGGCACGAAACCATGGGATTGGTTTGGCAAAGCCTGCGTGATTGGCTAGATACAAGCAATGACATTGTTGAAGAGCCTGTTATTCCAGAAGCTTCCAGCTTAATTGAAGATGACGGTGAAGTTTCCGCGGCTCAGCCTCAATAAGCCCATTGAATCTTTAAACTCATCTTAAGCATACAGAGTCGCCAAGTATTTGTAGATTCTCTGGTCGTTAACAGTAAAAGCTGAGTAATAAAAAAGCCGAGACATCAATGATGTCTCGGCTTTTTACGTTTAAATGTCGTTGTTAATTAATCACTCCCGAAGGAAATCAATCACCAGCGAACATGTAACCTTCACCGTGAACCGTCACAAAGATTTGTGGGTTCTTAGGATCGAACTCCATTTTTGCACGCATACGACGAATCAGCACGTCGATAGTACGGTCATTAGGCGCGTCCACTCGGTGGCTAATCATATTCAAAATACGTTCGCGGCTTAATACTTGATTAGGGTAAGAAGACAAAGCCACTAGCAGTTCGTATTCTGCTTTGGTCAGTTTCACTGGTTCGCCGTTCTTGCTTAACGCACGACGAGGGATATCAAATGTCCACTCACCAAAACGAACCACAGACTCATCTGATGTTTCTTCTACAGCGCCCGCTGCTGTTTTACGAGCAGCAGAGATACGCCAAAGTAGGTTTTTAACTCGAACCAATAACTCGCGAAGTTCGAAGGGTTTAGTAACGTAATCGTCAGCGCCCATTTCAAGGCCAACGATTTTGTCGATGCTATCCGTGCGTCCAGTAACTAAAATAATTCCAATGTCTGATTGACTGCGTAATTCGCGAGTTAGCATCAATCCATCTTCGCCTGGTAAGTTGATGTCCAGCATAATGAGGTCAACGTTGTTTTCTTCTAACACGTTTCTCATTTGAGCGCCGCTTTCTGCTTCGCTTACTGTGTAACCTTCGTTCTGGAAGTATCCGACCAGTTTACTGCGGGTTACCACATCATCTTCTACGACTAATACGTGATAGCTCATCTACACCACTTTTCTTATTTAATAGTTTCAGTGACTATTCTATTCATAACTCGTAACAATTCTAGTGGTACACAAGATAAAAGCCAGAAACATGGATCTTTTTTGATACAAGACAATCTTAAACCTTGCTATTTATCGTCCATCGCAATTCAATATAGGCATTACTACTAACGAGTAACTTTGCCTTTCGCAAATAACCTTGTTATTCAGCCTTGGTGTGCTTATGCACTAGTGACTTCAAGATGTATATAAGTAACACCACAAGACTAAATCAGGATCTAAGAAATGAAAGATACGAAAGCGTTCAACGAGCAAAGAGCAGAAATATACTGGTGGCTATCAAGCTTATTCGCTAAAGAGCTCACTCAAGAAGAACTCGATCACTACCACTCTGTTGAAATTCGTTCTTTCCTAACTGGTTTAGGCGAAAATGAAACACTAAAGCCAGCGATCGATAGCCTAGTGGATGCGCTAAACCGCCTACAAACGCGTGAAGATGCTCAACTAGAATTGTCTGCTGACTTCTGTGACTTATTCTTAAAAACAGATAAGCATGGCGCACTTCCTTACGCTTCTATGTATATCGGTGAGACTGGCCTTTTGAATGATAAGCCAGCAAAAGATATGGAAGAGATCATGGCTAAGCACAACTTAGTGGTGAACCAAGACCTAAAAGAACCAGCTGACCACATCGCTATCGAACTCGACTTCCTTGGCAACTTGATCATCCGTTCTAATGAAACGGAACTTGAAGAAGAGCTAGAAAAATCGTTCATTGTTCAACAGCAATTTATCGAGCAACAACTTCTTACTTGGGTACCAAAGTTCAACGTTAAATGTCATGACGTTGACGAATTCGGTTTCTACGCTAGTGTCTCATCTCTGCTACTTGCATTCTGCAAATTGGACACCCAATACCTCGCTGGTGAATAAGCTTATTGGATGACTCGTTAAATAAATTCAGAAGAATGTGACAATTCACCCGGATTTCCGGGTGAATTTTATTGCGAGTAATTTCTAGTCAGTCTAAAATTGTGACCGCAAACGATAAAATATGAAACATTCACGAAATGCTATGCTTACTTAAAGTTCAGAGCATTTCGGTGTTAAGACAAGCCGCTCAATAGCGGTTTTTTGTTTTTTAGCACTTTAGTACCCAAAGAGCCCTACAAATTTAAGCTCTTAGTTAGGTAGCTTAACGGCTACTTCATTCCGTACTTTGGGAAAGTAGCTTCTAATAGGATAAAACCATGGCCACTATAAAAGATGTCGCTCGCTTAGCAGGCGTATCAACAACAACCGTTTCTCACGTAATCAACAAAACTCGCTTTGTTGCAGAAGCGACGCAAGAAAAAGTAAATAAAGCCGTAGACGAACTGAACTATGCACCAAGTGCCGTTGCTCGTAGTTTGAAGTGCAATACAACCCGCACTATCGGCATGCTAGTTACTCAATCAACTAACCTATTCTTCTCTGAAGTTATCGATGGTGTTGAAAGCTACTGCTACCGTCAAGGTTACACTTTGATCCTGTGTAATACGGGCGGTATCTATGAGAAGCAACGTGACTACATTCGAATGCTTGCAGAGAAACGTGTAGATGGCATCTTAGTTATGTGTTCTGACCTAACTGAAGAACTGAGAGGCATGTTAGATCGTCACGCTGACATCCCTAAAGTGATTATGGATTGGGGCCCTGAGAGCTCTCAGGCTGATAAGATCATCGATAACTCAGAAGAAGGTGGCTACCTAGCGACCAAATACCTTATTGAACGCGGTCACTCTAAGATTGCATGTTTAAGTGGCCACTTAGACAAAGCGGCATGTGTTGAACGCATCGCGGGTTACAAACGCGCACTCAACGAAGCTAAGATTGCTGCCGATGATAACATGATCATTGAAGGTAACTTCGAGTGTGATACTGCGGTTCTTGCTGCAGAGAAAATCATTAAGATGGTAGATCGCCCAACGGCAGTATTCTGTTTTAACGACACGATGGCACTCGGCCTAATGAGCAGACTGCAAGAGAAAGGAATTCGTATCCCTGAAGATATTTCAGTGATCGGCTATGACAACATCGAGTTGGCTGAATACTTCTCTCCGCCGTTAACAACGGTTCACCAACCCAAACGTCGTGTTGGTAAGAATGCTTTCGAAATTTTGTTAGAACGCATTAAAGATAAAGACCATGAAAAGCGTGTGTTCGAAATGCATCCTGAAATTGTTGAGCGAAGCACAGTTAAAACGTTAAATTAATTGATAAATTCAGTTTAATATAATTAAGCGCACCTTTAGGTGCGCTTTTTTTTGGTTCATCGCGGATTAGCG
>NZ_JBFRVD010000012.1:0-552 GCF_041474985.1 Vibrio sp. 10N.222.49.C9
TAGTATAAGTTTAGTGAAGAGCTCTATGGTTTTATCTGAGCTGTACCTTGATACGTAGGCGTCAGGGTAATGTTTGGATGCGATGCTGTATTTGCGTACTGATGCATTGTGCATTAAACCGCGGTTGACCTTCTCATCAATGTGGAGAGGTTTGAGTATTGATTCGAACATGAGATTTTTTGCTGTTGGGGTGTCTCCTATCATCTCCACCATAGGGTGTTCTGTAGGGTTCAGTTCGTGAATGAAATCCTCGGTCTGTACTGCATGTATGGCATTATCTTCAAAGTTCACTGAGAAAATAATTCCAAACAGATTGACTGATCGCCAGTTACCTTCCCTTCTATATTCTTCAGGAATGACACTACCGCTTTCATCGGAGCACACTTTGTTGATGCATCTTGTGATTTCGGTTTTTATGAGCCCTACACCCTCGAGAGCGGATTCTGGTCTGTGCACCCCAAGGAGTTCTGTTGTTAGTTTCAGTAAGGAACCTTCGAATTCACGATTATTGTGCATTGCTGTAAATCGTCTGCAGTAGTCGTATAGGCGAAC
>NZ_JBFRVD010000013.1:0-42393 GCF_041474985.1 Vibrio sp. 10N.222.49.C9
CAAAGTGCGATCCCGCCCTGTTATCTTCCCCGAAGCATGAGCGATGGCTTGCATCAACTGAGTTATCGATAAATCATGAAACTAGAAAACAAAATGGTATACCTAATTAAAGCTCTACGAATAGTTTTTAATTGGGTATAACGTAGTAAGCAGCAACCATCACAAGGTTGTGATGGCCAGAGAATAAATACTTAACAGGAAAGAAATGTAACCTCTTTGGAACAATTCAAGCCCTCCCTTTTTTACCTGGGAGTATACAATTAGTACGCTCCTCCAGTCTGATGAGGTTATATCTCTAAACATCCCCACTCTGGAAAGTATTTACGTACATACGCATTCAAGTCTTTCTCTGCTTGAGAATACACACGACCTTGCTCTTCACTTCCATCTATCACAGATTCAACCATACCGGCACCAACTGTCACATTGGTGTGGCGGTCAATCACAATGAACGCACCGGTTTGCGGCAAAGCTTTATAAGTGTCCACGGCAATCTTATCAGTCAATGAAATCTCTGACAGTGCGATTTCATTCAGTTCCAAAGACTCACTGTTTTCTGCATGTTGTTCTAGCGTGTTCACATCAATCTTGTGTGGGATTGCGGTCACTTTGCCCGCACACGATTTGGTCGCAAACTTAAAGGTATACTCTTTGTGCGTGCGCATTGGGTTTTCATCCATCCACACCACGTGCGCTTGCACTTTGTTGGTCACATTTGGCTCATGACCGTTGTGTACAAGCATGTCGCCACGTGACACATCAATCTCATCTTCAAGCGTTATAGTTATCGCTTGACCAGGACGTGCGGCTTCAAGTTCACCGTCAAAGGTGTAGATAGACTTGATACGAGATTGTTTACCTGATGGTAGCGCCGTAACTTCATCACCGACTTGAATAAGACCAGAGGCTAGAGTGCCGCAGAAACCGCGGAAGTTCAGGTTCGGGCGATTTACATACTGCACAGGGAAGCGCATGTGCTCCAAGTCTTTGTCTTGGTCGATTTTCACCGTCTCAAGCAGTTTCATCAAAGTTGCGCCTGGGTACCAGTCCATTTCCTCGCTTGGAGTCACCACGTTGTCACCCTTCAGCGCTGAGATTGGTACAAAACGAATATCGTCGATGTTGAAGTTCTTCGCCATCTCACGGTAATCTGCTTTAATCTTCTGATACACCTCTTGGCTGTAGTCCATCAAGTCCATCTTATTAATAGCCACAATTATATGCTTAATGCCCAATAGACTGCATATGTAGCTATGACGACGAGTTTGAGTTTGAATACCGTAACGTGCGTCTACCATAACAATCGCCAACTCACATGTTGACGCGCCTGTTACCATGTTACGAGTATATTGCTCGTGCCCTGGAGTATCAGCGATGATGAACTTACGTTTATCCGTTGAGAAGTAACGGTATGCTACATCAATCGTAATACCTTGCTCTCGTTCTGACTGCAGACCATCCACCAAAAGCGCCAAATCGAAATCGCCATCGGTGGTGTTGAATTTCTGAGAGTCTTTCTCAATCGCTGCCATTTGGTCTTCGTAAATCAACTTTGAATCGTAAAGCAGACGACCAATCAGTGTAGACTTACCATCATCAACGTTACCGCAAGTGAGAAAGCGCAATAAATCTTTGTTTTCATGAACTTTCAGATATGCTTCGATATCCGTTGCGATAAGTTCTGAGCTGTGAGACATATCGTTCTCCTAATCTTCTTTTTCAGGCTTCAATGCCCAGTATAATGGGGTTGTCTACTCGAATGCTTTGCACTCTAGAGTGTGGGAGCTTTTGCTCCACATTACAGAAAGTGACTGTGTACCTTCCGCAATTACATTTCATTTAATGAGCGTAATACGCTGACAACGTGTTGATGAACTTCTGCTTGTCATCTAGCGTTAACGCGTTAATGCCTGCAGCTGCTTTACGACCACCACCAGTTGGAAACAATGAGCAGATGTCATCCGCACCCACACGGTTGTTCAATGGTGCACGCACGCTCACCGTGTAATCTTGCTCGCTTGCATTTAGCGTTAATACTGCATGCGCTAAATCAGGGCTTTGATTTGCGAGCTCGTTGCCAAACACACCACTAATGCGCCTTGCCCAGGCTTCACACGGCAGCTCAAACACTTTACATTGTGTGTCCGAGTGAACCGATTTGACGCTCAGCACTTGGTTACGATCTAGCTCATAGCCTTTTTTCAGCGTATGGTATGGCGAGCTCTCATCATCGAGTAGCGATAACGGGTCTGCGTAGGCTGTCAATTGTTGATACAGGTCTGCCGGGGCAATGTGCAAATCATTCAGCACTGCGCCATAGCCGTTGTAGTTAATCAATGTACCCAGCTCTTTTAAGAACTCGATTTCTGATTCGGTTAAGCTAATCTCTTGTGCTAGCTTATTGGCTGAAGCAAACAGATTGTCACCAAACGCGGCCGCAACGGCCCATTTAGCGAACTGTCCGCCTAGGCGATTATTAACCAGTAAACTGGTACACATTTCTGCATCCAAATTAATTAGTGCATCTAGGTTGTCTGACTGTGGTATATCGCCGCTACGGTGATGGTCGCAATAAAACACTTTCACGTTGTTTTGCAAAAGCACTTCCAGTTCTGGTAGGTTTTTCTCCATGGAGATATCCAGCGCCGTCACTGATTCTGCTTGGTCAATATCCACTTGCTTCAGCAGTTGAATGTCACGTTTCACGCCGGTAACCAATATAGATTCTTTGGGCTCTGCGAATCTCAGTTGCAACAAGGCAATGATGCCATCAGCATCACCGTTAAATACGTCATAATGCATTAATACTGTTCTCCTAACTGCAAGTAACCTTTTTTCTCAAGTTCAGCCACGACAAAATCCGCACAAGCTTCAATCGATAGCTCAGCCGTATGCAGATGGATTTCAGGGTTTACCGGTGCTTGGTATTCTGAGTCGATGCCTGTGAAGTGTTTAATCTCACCTGCGCGTGCTTTCTTGTAGAGCCCTTTAGGGTCGCGAGCTTCACACACATCTAGCGGTGTATCGACAAACACTTCAAGAAATTCGCCTTCAGTTACCAATTCACGCACTTGTTGGCGATCAGAAATAAACGGCGAGATAAACGCAGTTAACACAATATTGCCCGCATCAACAAACAGCTTAGCTACCTCACCGATGCGGCGGATATTTTCAATGCGGTCTGTATCTGAAAAACCTAAATCTCTATTAAGACCATGACGCACATTATCGCCATCAAGCAGATAACTGTGCTTGCCCATTTGCAGCAGTTTACTTTCAACGGCATTTGCAACGGTGGATTTACCGGAACCACTTAAACCGGTGAACCAAAGTATGACTGGCTTTTGCCCTTTTTGAGCCACACGATCTTGATGGGTCACTGTTGAGTTATGCCACACGACATCTTCACTCACCGAGTCATTGCTTTTATGTTGGTATGGAGTCGTCATAACAGTTTAGAAATACCCTTCGCGTTTCTTCTTCTCCATTGAGCCAGAAGAATCATGATCAATGGCACGGCCTTGGCGTTCAGACGTTGTGGTTAGTAGCATCTCTTGGATAATTTCTGGCAACGTCGCGGCTTCAGACTCTACCGCACCCGTCAACGGGTAACAGCCAAGCGTACGGAAACGAACCATCTTTTCTTCAATCACCTCACCTTCTTTGAGCTCCATACGCTCATCGTCTTTCATTATGAGCATGCCGTCACGCTTAATCACTGGACGTTTTGCCGCTAGGTATAATCCTGGAATTTCAATGTTCTCTAGGTAGATGTATTGCCAGATATCCAGCTCAGTCCAGTTTGACAAAGGGAACACTCGAATGCTCTCGCCTTTATTTACCTTGCCGTTATACACATCCCATAGCTCAGGGCGTTGATTCTTTGGATCCCATCGATGATGCTCATCGCGGAAGGAATAAACACGCTCTTTGGCTCGAGACTTTTCTTCATCACGGCGTGCGCCTCCAAATGCAGCATCAAAGCCATGCTTGTCCAGAGCTTGCTTCAAGCCTTGGGTTTTCATGATGTCAGTATGTACAGAACTGCCATGGACAAATGGGCTGATGTCCATCTCAACCCCTTCAGGGTTTTGATGCACAATCAACTTCATACCTACTTTTTCTGCCATATAGTCACGAAACTGAATCATTTCTTTAAACTTCCACGTGGTATCTACGTGCATTAACGGGAACGGAGGAGTCGCTGGCGCAAATGCTTTTTGCGCTAGGTGGAGCATCACCGAAGAATCTTTACCAACAGAATATAGCATTACCGGGTTATCAAACTCAGCGGCAACCTCACGCATGATATGAATAGACTCAGCTTCTAGTTGCTTTAGATGAGTCATACGCTCTGGAGAAATATTCATTTCAAAGAAGTCCTTAAATTACAATCCAATAAAGGCTGGAATTGCGGTTAACACAATCACGCCATAAAGCAGGCACATCGGCACACCTACTTTCACAAAATCTTGCAGTTTATACTGACCCGCATTAAACACCATCAGGTTAGTTTGGTAACCATACGGACTAATAAAACTGGCGCTGGCGCCAAACGCTACTGCGAGTATATACGCTTGAGGGTTTGCAGATAAACTCGAAGCCAGTTCAACTCCAATAGGAAGTACGAGAGCTGCAGCCGCATTGTTAGTGACTAACTCTGTCATCATCCATGCCAATACATAAACAACAATCAAGCCAGTCAGTGGAGTAAACAAATAGTCATATGAATGAACCATTGTTTCTAACCCACTCAAAGCACCACTATTCGTTAAAGCCTGAGACAAAAGCAGGGCTGAGGATATAATCAACCAAATATTTTTAGGCAAACGCTGCAGAACCTCATTAGCCGTTAAACACCCTGACAACAATAGTGCACCTAATAATATCAGCATCACTTTAAAAAGAGACACAACACCTAACGCTGCCAATAAGATAGAACCGAGAAAGCCAACAACAGTCAGCTTTTCTCTCCAGCCACCTAAGCACAGATCCGTTTCGACTTCGCTCAATAAGTAAAAATTCTTACGGATATTATTTCTAGAGTAGTGATCGTTTCCGACTGCAAGTACTAAGTAATCACCGGCCTCAAGCGTCACCTCGCCGAGCTTGCCCGATAGCGCCACCCCATCGCGTTTAATCGCAACGACAGCAGCATCAAACAAAGCACGAAAGCCTGAATGTTTAAGTGTTTTCCCAACCAAATTACTTTCCGGTTTAATGACCACTTCAGAAAGGTTATCAAGAGGTAAGCCGCTGTTACTCGCGAACAAAGAAAGGCCATTGAACTCCCTTAATATCGTTATCTTCTTCACGTCACCACTAAACAACAAGCGATCATTGGGTGCAATAATCTCCTGAGGAGTAACAGGCGATATCAAGCGCCCCTCTCTCAATATTTCAACCAAAAATAAGGACTCTAAATGTCGAAGACCATTTTGTTCTACAGACTTTCCGATTAGATCTGAATCTGAAGCGACTTCAGTATCGATAATATAGTCACGAATCTGAACTTGGCCCTTATCGTACTCTGGCAATAATGGGCTTAATGCAAACAAAAGCGCCCCACAACCCACTACCAAACATAAGCCCACAACGGTAAAGTCGAAAAACCTCAAACTAGGCAAACCTGAGTCGATAACCAAACTATTGACGATTAAGTTAGTGGACGTTCCAACTAAGGTTAAGGTTCCACCCAGTATGGCCGCATAAGAAAGAGGGATAAGTAGTTTACTGGCTTTGTGGTGCGGATTGTTGCGGATCGGTGCCAACATAGTGGAAACGACCGCAGTATTGTTCAATATCGCTGAAGAAAAAGTGGTTAAGCTGAATAACCTGAGCAAGGTGAGACGATAATTAGGTCCAATAACATAGTTGGTAACTACTCTTAGTAGCTTCGTTTTCTCTAATGCTACAGAGCAAATAATCAACAGCATCAAAGTTAATAAACCCATATTTGAAAAGCTTTGGATAACCTGCTCTGTCGTAACAAGAGAGCTGGTAAAAAGCACTAACAACAATACACCAAACACTCTATCAGACTGAGATTGAAAGCGTATCAAGCTGCAAATTGTTGCAACGAACAAGCCAAGTACCTGAACAGCAGGATTCATTAACCAATCAAGCAAAACCAGTGCTCCAAATAAACGAACTAAGGTATGAGAATACAAACACCAAAGAGAACAGCCTATCATGGCGACATTATAGGCTTAAGTATAGTGACACCATAAAACAGGGAAATACAGGTGTCAGTTCATGGCTCTCGTCAACACTAAAATTAACTAACGAACACTGACTTCGCTACGTAAAGTGGTGGTTATCATTCAATAACCTACGCTCTGAACAGCCACATTCACTACACGTTTAGCCCCTTGCCTAAGCCTCATTACCATACAAAACTGATTCTAAAAAACGTCAAAGATAGGTAAGAAAACAAGAGGAAAATTAAACGCGGTCGCCCGAGCCTTTACCTAATACTGTTTGAATGATGTATTGAAAGTACAATTTAGTACTCAGCGTGTTAATCATTCGTTGATCCCACTCCGCGAGTTTTTCCGGTGTCGACATGTCGATATCATTGATTTGAGCCAACCCCGTAACACCGGGCCTTACCGCCAGCACGCCTCTCGATTCTCTCTCATTGATCAGCTCTTGCTGGTTGAATAAGCATGGTCGCGGGCCAACCAAACTCATTTCACCTTTCAGAACATTGTATAACTGTGGTAGTTCATCCAATTTAGTCTTGCGTAAGAACCCACCCAATTTAGTCACTGAACTCGCTCCAACTAAATGGGTCGCAACAGATTTGGTTTCGACAGGCATGGTTCTGAATTTGACCAAGGTGAATGGTTTTTTGTTGCGCCCTACTCGGGTTTGAAAAAAGACAGGCGACCCCGTGTCAAAGTAACCAAGGATACAAATAATGAGAAATGCTGGCCAAAGGAACAGCAAACCAAAGAAAGCAAAAAAGAAATCTAACAAACGAATCAAAATGTATGCCTTAAATCTCTGATTAAACAAATATGATGAATGGCATAAGTGCCGTTAATTAATAAAGTGTATCTTACTCACTTACGAATATGAACGTAAGACTCCTCTTAAAGCATATCAATGCGACTTCAAGTAGGCATCCACCGTCTTTTTAATCCCTTCTTCAAAAGTTACGGGAGGTACCCATCCCAAGATCTCTTTCGTCAAACGAGTCTCAACCTGAAGGCTACCGCATATTCTCTGTGCAATGTGTTGTTTCTTTAATACTGAGGCTACCAATTGTATCCAGGACATTGGGATAGGTAAAAGCCTCGGTGTCTTATTCATTGATAAAGCGATAGTTTGCATTAATTGAGTAGTGGATACATCATGATTATCAGAAGCTAAGAACGTATGTCCGGGAGCTGAGGGGTGTTGACAACACGTCAGTATCAAGCTGCAGAGATTCTCTAGATAAACCAAACTTCTTTGGTTTTTTATAGCACCAAACGGTAATGGAATACCTTTATCAATCATACGCATCATAGATAAGAAGTTGGCTTTAACTCCCGGTCCATAAACTAATGGAGGCCTAATGATAACCACTTCTAGCCCTGTCTCTTTTGACAGCTGATTCAACTCGACTTCGGCTTCATACTTACTCAAGCCGTAAGGGTCTTGAGGGATATTACTTAGGTCAGGCTGAAATGGTGAGCCCGGCTCAGTAAATTCGCCATTAACTTTAATAGAGCTGACGAATACAAACCTTTTAACCCCGGCTTCAACGGCTTGCTTTGCAAGGTTCAACGTCCCAAGAGTGTTTATCTCTCGGTACGCAGCTTGGGCATCTAGCTCACTCTCATTCATTTGATGCACTCGAGCCGCACAATGAACAATACAATCCACACTTTCGAATACACCAGACCAATCGGTAGAAGCGTCAATGGAAGGAACAACCAAGCTATTAGTAAGTGGATCTATTTGCTTACGCATAACCGGAATGACTGCCCAGTCTCGCTTTCTGGCCAACTCAACAACTCTAGAGCCGACAAAACCTGTGCTACCTGTAACCAAAATTTTCATAATACAAAAAATCTAAATATTGAGTGAATAATGAACAACAATGACAGCAAAACTACTGAGCAACACAGAACCGTCAATTACAACTAGCTTACCGCACTCAACAACATTAAAATACATTCCAAAAACTATAACAATCAAATTTAAGACGCTCAGTGGCTCGCTAAGGAACACCATGATAAGACCAATACATATATTGCTTAATGCCAAACGCAAGAACAAGCGCTTCATCAGTATTGGCTATGATATTTTTGCTATCGTTGTTTCACTCTATTTAGCGATTGCCTTACGACTTGGAAACGCATTTTTTGAAGTAGAGGTCGAAGAGCTAATAACACTATTTGTAACTGTATCGATCACTATTTATAGCTTTGTAAAGTTAGGAATGTACCGAGCAGTCTTGCGTTATATGATGTTGCCCGCAGTTGGCAACATCTTCTTTGGTGTCATAATTTCCACTCTAGCATTAATCATGAGCGGATTTTTTTTCCACTCATTCATCCCTAGAAGTGTCCCATTTATATATGCTGGCTTGGCAACGCTGACATTAGGTGGTCCCAGAATACTCATCCGTTCAATTTATTATCACTGGTTTAAACGCCAAAAACCCAATGTATTTGTTTATGGAGCGGGGGCAACTGGTCGCGATTTAACGTATGCCCTAATTCAGGGAGACGAATACAATCCAGTCGTATTACTTGATGATGACCCAACGAAATCAGGTCAGATATTATTTGGACTTAAGGTCCATCACCCAAGTGAATTTGAACACCTTCAATCACTTTATCAACCCGTAAAGCTACTTTTAGCCATTAATGGGATCAATAAAGGCGAACGTCTCAGACTAGTGGAGAAGTTGTCACACTGGCCAATAGCAGTTCAATCAGTACCATCGGTAGAAGATATAGCTGCGGGTAAAGCAACAGCAACTGAAGTGAAAGATCTTGACGTCGCAGATCTACTTGGTAGAGCCGCAGTTGACCCAGATAAGGAGCTTTTAGCCCAAAACATTTTCAATAAGAATGTTATGGTTACTGGCGCAGGTGGCTCTATTGGCTCTGAGTTATGTCGACAAATCATGTCACAAAAGCCCAAAACACTCGTTCTATTTGAGCTCAATGAATACAATCTTTACAAAATCGACCAAGAGCTCAATTCAACAAAGATAAACTTAAAAAGCGAGACTCGAATCGTCGCAACTCTTGGATCCGTTCAAAGACAAAACCGGTTAGAGAAACTGATGGCAGCACATGAGGTTGAAACCGTTTACCATGCAGCAGCTTATAAACACGTCCCTTTAGTCGAAGATAATATTGTTGAAGGTGTTCGCAACAACGTTTTTGGTACGCTTGCGTGCGCTGAAGCTGCGATCCAAACAGGTGTGAAGAACTTTACTCTCATTTCGACAGATAAAGCAGTAAGACCAACTAACGTAATGGGCGCGACCAAACGTATGGCTGAACTGGTTCTTCAAGCTTTGGCTGATAAGCAAAATACCACCACTTTCACAATGGTACGCTTTGGCAATGTTTTGGGCTCTTCTGGGTCTGTTGTTCCACTGTTTAAAAAGCAAATAAAATGTGGCGGTCCTGTGACCGTAACCCACCCAGATATCATTCGCTACTTTATGCTTATTCCTGAGGCAGCTCAGCTTGTTATTCAAGCTGGTGCCATGGGCCACAACGGACAAGTATTTGTTCTTGATATGGGTGAACCCGTTAAGATTCTGGACCTTGCAAAACGCATGATTCATTTGATGGGTATGCAAGAGCATGTCGACGGGGATTCTCAAGAGGGCGATATATCTATAAAGTTCACCGGATTGCGCCCAGGAGAAAAACTTTATGAAGAGCTTTTGATTGGAGATAATGTGGAAGGAAGCGGCCATCAAAAAATAATGACGGCCAAAGAGCAGATGCTAAGTTGGAATGAGATGCAGCCTCTTTTAGAACAACTCGACGGGTGTTGCCATAACTTTGACGAAGAATGCATTATGACAATTCTATTAAATGCACCAACTGGTTATAAACCTAACTCTAACGAACAGCACTAATACTAATCTCTTCATAAACCTTGAGAGTTTTTTCAAAAACCATTTCTTGAGAAAACTCTTCTTCAACTTTTTTACGCCCTTGAATGCCAAACTCAAGCGTTTTTTCATCACTCTCCAGTAAGGTGCGTAAACAGTTAGCGAGTGATACAACATCGTCTGGCCTAGCCAATAAACCATTAACGTTATGTGATACAATTTCGCGACAGCCAACAACATCTGTCGTGATTATCGGTCTTTGGCAAGAAGCTGCCTCGATCAAAATACGAGGGACACCTTCACCATAAGTTGTAGGTAAACACACTATATCGTTTTCTTTTATAAGTTTAGGCATATCTTGCACGTTACCTAACCAATTGATATCACGTGAACTTGCCCAAGCCTTCACTTGGCGAAGAGGGATAGCAGAAGAAACATCATCATCAATAATCCCAGCAATGTTAAGCGTAAAGCTCAATCCTTGCTTTTCTAGCTCACGTTTTGCTAAAACTAGAGACTCCAATCCCTTTTCTTTTAAAAGCCTTGCACCAAATAAAACATTTTTATTTAAGGGAGCCAATGACGGGGCAAAGCGAGTCAAATCAATCCCGGCCCCCTTGATCACACGACCATTACTATGCTTTAAAATGCCGAGCTCACCAAATAGCTCAAAGTCTTCGTGATTCTCAAAAACAAAGCGAGAACTTGAAGAGGATATAAAGCGGTAGAGGTTAGCAATTATAAATTTCAACAATTTGAACTTTATTGCCTTAGAACTAAACACAGCGCCTAAACCAGTAACACTGTAAATAATTGGTTTTCGGTAAAAAAGTCTATTTAGTAAGCCAGCATATATATTAGGTTTGATTGTTACACAGTGTATTAAGTCAGGTTGAATTACATCTACTATTTTTATAAGGCTATAAGCACTAGTCATCTCTCGGAAAAAATTTACACTTTTTCGTTTGACAGATAATTGATGGCAAGTGAAACCTTTAGAAACTAATTCGTTTTTGATAATATCACTTGAAAAGCTGCTAACAATATGTATCTCAAAACCTAAAGACTTGAAATACTCAGCTCGTTCTAGCCAATGAAGGCGAAAATACCAATCAACATTTATTATATAAACGATCTTTTTACTCATACTTTCCAACTCGATTAATTAGACCGTGAAAGACCCCTTTTACAATGCATTTGAACTGCATAAATCTAGGTTTGAGATATACGCAAAAAATGAGCGCTTGTAGGCTTGACCTGATAATAGTGTAAACTTTCCAACCAAATGGTATATATGCTCTTTGTAATAAGCGGTAGAAATTACGATAATAATAGTAGTGACGAACTGGAGAGTGAGTTGTAAGGCTTTGACCGAAGACTTTCAACGGAGTGCCACCAACCTTATGATACATTTTTGCATTAAATGCAGCGATACATACATAATCTTTACACTTAGCTCTAAAACCCCACTCAATGTCAACACAGTCAATGAATAACTCCTCTTCCATATAACCAATATCATCAAGCGCATCCTTTGAAATGAGGCAACCAGAAGCTATCAGAAAGTCACATGGAGAGAAGGTGTTTTCACTTCTATCGCTTGAAAAAAATCTATTGACACTATACCTAGATGTGCGAATAAACAAACATTCAGAAAGTGTATCTTGATCTATATGAACAGGACCGACTGCACCAACTCTTTGTCCTTCAAGTTGAGCTGCTTGTCGAGCTGTAAACAGCTCTTTTACCATAGATTCAGATGGAACACTGTCTTGATCAAACAAAATAAAGTCAATAAAGCCATCATTTAGTGCCTTATTAATACCAATATTTTGAGCATATGCAATCCCCATATTGTCCGATAATAGTGTTACATCGATCTGTTCAGATTCATCTATATCTATTGGCATGGATGAATTATTATCAATTATATATATTTTTGAAACTTGTAGTTTCAATTTCTCGACTAATAACTTCAGTTCTTGATGGACGGGATTGAACGTAATAATTATCGCAGAAACTTCTTTTTTATTTTCAATCATAAACTTATCATTATCTTATTTTATAAAAACTGATTATAGCTAAACTACTAACAACCGAGAAAAATAAAATTAAAGACAGATTTCCAACTAAGGAATGGGCTGGAAGTATAATCCAACCCGACCTAATCAGTTATTCCTAAAGGTGTGATTTATATATTTTATCAAGATTATCTACTTGATCGAAAAAATACGCTATTGAATCTTTCGGTACATCAATATCATCTCCAAGCTTCATTTTTTCATACTGGGTGATAACATTATTTATTGCACTCTCCAATTCCTCTGAATCAGAAGAGAATGGAATAACATTCCCATTTTCACCTTCAATAATACACTCAGTAACACCACCGGAGTCAGTAGTAATAACCCAAACATTTCTAGCAATAGCTTCCCTGACGGTTAAACCAAAGCTTTCTTTACACCTGGAAGGGAATAACAATACATCGATAGAACCAAAAAAATCATCAATATTATTTTGGTTATACCCAGGAACGATAGTACAATTATTTACGTCCGATAAAATATGATCCGGATAAGATTTATGCCCTAAGTTTATCATATTATCTACGATTCTTAAAAAAACGTTAGGATTATTAATATTAGAAAAAGCTTTTATTACTAAGTCACTACCTTTAATCGGAGTATTACCCCCAACATAACCAAAAGTTATACGACCGTTAAATTTTTTAACTATTGATGCTTCCGGCATAAGAATGCCATTTTTATTAACGGTTAAAGGCTTAGTGTGCATATTATTTACATCATGAAGCTCAGCAGTATATCTACTCGGAGCTAAGACTTCACATGCATTCTTGAGGTAGTGTCTGAGTTCAGAATCCCGAAGCGAAGGCACTTTTTTATTCTCGGTACAATTCTTACATTTGCTTAAATCAATTTTATTTTGACCACAGAACTCGCCTTTTGAATCGATCATAAACTGCTTATAACATAGCCACCAAGCATCATGAACAGTGATAATGTAGTTTATATCATTATCAATACAGCTTTGAATAACACCGACTCCCAGCCCTTGTAAGCAATGCATATGGGCTAGATCAGGCTTAACAACTTCTAATATTTTAGCTACTGGATCTACAATTGATTTATTGTTGTAAAGCTCCATATCCTCATTTGGTACAGGCACACCAAATACAGTTACACCGTCTACTTCATAACGAATAGGTTCATAAGAGCGTAGAGCATCATCGACAGGAAGAGTCGTAACCACATACACTTCATAGCCTTTATGTCTTTGTAAAAGCTTATTTATCTGCTCTGTGACGATCGTAGCACCACCAAAGGACCTTGGAGAGTAAAAAACGTTGAATACAACTATTCTTGGTTTGCTCTTAGTGCAACTATAATCTCTTACAATTGGCATTAACTGGGAGTTTGCAATCGACTCTGTATTATAGCGAGCCAAAACAGTAGTATTTGCTTTGATTGCCATATCTTGTCGTGTTTGCTCACAACTAACGAGTTTTGTAAGCTTGTCAAACCACTCAACCTGATCACTAGCTATATAACCATTTATGCCATCGTTTATTACATCGACAAAGGCACTCAAAGGAGATGATACAGACGGGAGTTTTACTATAGATGCTTCAATATATTTAATATTACTTTTAGCTTCATTAAAAATATATTTCTCTAAGGGTGCAATACTGATATCGCACTCAGATAGTAGACGCAAATACTCGGAGTAAGTACAAAGTTCAAAACGTTCTACTTGAGCATCAAGACCGTCAAAACAAGATGGTAGCTCCAATAAGCCAATAATTCTAAAAATAACTTGAGAGTTTTCTCTCAGTACTTTCGCAATAGACAAAGCGGCTTCTTCGAAATCAATATTATGAGTTGATGTCCCTGACCCATACACAATTCGAATTTTATTGTCTACTTTCTGTTCATTGTCCGAATTTTTTAATATCTCATTAACGAGTTGAAGAGTCTCTGAGTCTAGGCAATTTTCAAGTACGAAAACATTTTCGACGCCTTCCGCCTTCATTGAATCAGCTAAGCCAGAGGTCGAAGCAATTGCCATATCACACGCAAGAAGTGCACGCTTATAAGAATTAGCACCTTCCAATACTTGAGCTCTCACTTCGCTCGAAAGATCACTAATAGTTTTACTCTCTGCGAGTATAGTTTCGTTAAAGATAAGATCATCAACTTCCCAAAAAGTTCTTACATTGAGGCGTTTACACTCATCAATCAAAGCCAATACAGTATCAGTGCTTGGAACCCGATAAAAAATAACTACTGATGAGTGGGATATACTCATCCTCGACTTATAGTAATCAGTCCAAGAGACCACTTCACACTTAAAGCCCAATAGCTCCAGCATTTCTTTTTTCTGTGTAACTCTGTATTTAGTACACTGTTGTATACTTAACTCCGCGATGATTGTGACTGAGTTTAGACAAACGCCATGAGCTAATACTGAAGGTTTGTTGATAAAGTCCCTCTCAATAAAACTATGGACATGTCCTCTCGCTGAATTACTCAAAGCTGTGCGTACTAGAGTGCGTAAACCGCCTGATTTAAAGACTTGAAAAGCATAATTTAAGGTATTTCTCAGACCTTTCTGACGGATAATTCGAGGTAGATAGAGGGCGAGTTCCTTCACTCTCTTGACTTTTGAAAGTACGGCTATAATTGGCTGCACAGCTCTCCAAGTGTTAGAACTCTCAATGGAACTTAAACGGTTAACAGCGCTATCAAGAGAGTCGATTTGCTCTTCTAACGATTCAACCTTATCACTTAATGAGTTATTTTCATTAGTCAAAGTACTTACTTCATCTAAAACTTTACTTCTGAAGAAGTCTGATTTTGAGTATAAATCAAAAAAATTTTGGTATTTTTCAGAAGGAAAGTTTATGTCGGAACCAATGCGAGTATATAACTCATCGAGTATTGCTTTAGCCGATGCAAATTTACCGACACCAATTAGATAGTCATATAACTTATGATATTTAGAAGACTCAGAGCATTCAGAATGCACAACGTATGACAAAAGTTCTAGATCGAAATCCAAAAAGCGACGTTCAACACGAAACTGTTCATACTCACTTCGGAAAAACTTTGAGTCATTGGTAGCCAAACTCAAATTCTGACCGTCTCCTCTCACCCGATACGCAGACAGTTTATGGCTAAGTAATGTAATATCTTCAGTAGAAGACAACCTTAACCACAGATCGTAGTCTTGAAGTTGAAGTAGCCTTTCATCGAAATAACCATACTCTTCAAAAATGTCTTTATGGAACATACCTGAAGTCGCACACAACATATTTCCACAATCAATGAAATGCTTTTTTATCTCTAAACTACTAAATTCCTTATTAAATATACGGGATAATTCATGATCGCAGACATTTTTCTCATCATCAATAGTGTCCACCCAAGAGAAAGAAAAACGAGCCCCACTCTCAAGCATCAACTTCAATTGCATTGCTAGTTTGCTATCGTAATAAAAGTCATCACCTGAAAGTAAAGTAATATAAGTTCCCTTGGCATTTCTAATTGCTAAGTTAGATGCATGAGAAGGAAAGGTATTATTATCAAGGGCGATTAATTTAATTTTATCGCTTTCAGATTTATACTTTTTTACTACTTCAACCGTACCATCTGTAGAGTTATTATCGACAATAATTAGCTCAAAGTTTTTATAACTTTGAGATAAACAACTTTCAATAGAATCTGAAATGTAATTTTCATGATTATAAGTAACCATGCATATTGAAATTAGAGGAAGGCTCGATTCATTCATAATTAATTAGACCAGCTATTGATCAAGTTCACTATATGTTTTTGTTCTGATTCAGTCAAAATAGGGCTTATCGGTAGGCTTAAAATATCATCACAAATAGCTCTAACTTCATTTTTGTGTTCTATTTCAGCGTACGCCACCTGTTCGTTGACAAATTTAGGGTAGTGTTTTTGAGTTTGAACACCATTTTCTAACAAGTACTCACTCAATTTTTCTCGTTCAGATGTCTTGATAACAAATAAATGAAAAACATGGCTTTCTTCATATTTCCATTCAGGGAGTGTTACTAAATCATTGTTAATATTATCAATGTAATAACGTGCAACCCTTTGACGATTTTCAATATCTTCATCAATGTACTTAAGCTTAACTCTTAAAATAGCTGCTTGTATTTCATCTAACCTGCTGTTCACACCTTTGTAAATATGCTCATACTTTATGTGGGAGCCATAGCTTCTTAATGCAGAAACTATTTCCTTTAGCTTCTCGTCACTTGTTGTAATTGCACCGGCATCACCTAGAGCACCTAAGTTTTTCCCTGGATAGAAACTGAAGGCACCAGCATGGCCCCAAGATCCCGCTTTTTTCCCATCAATCATAGCTCCATGTGCTTGTGCACAATCCTCTAGTACCAACAGGTCATAGTCTTCAGCTAGCTTACAAATTTCTTTCATTGGAGCTAATTGACCGTACAGATGTACCGGTAGTATAACTTTGGTCTTTGATGTGATTTTTTGAGCGATTTTGGAAACATCGATGTTAAAGTTATTTGGATCTGCATCAACTAATACAGGAGTCAAGTTACACTCGGAAATAGCAAGCACCGATGCTATAAAAGTGTTAGAAGGGACAATAACTTCATCACCTTCGTTAATCAACCCCATAATTTTCCAAGATTTTAAAGTAAGCGTTAAAGCATCTAAGCCATTGCCAACACCGATACAATATTTGGTTTGACAGTACGTTGAGAACTCTTTTTCAAACTGTTCTAACTCATTTCCCATAATATACCAACCAGAATCAACAACCCTGTCAAAGGAAGCTTTAATCTCGTCTTTATATCTTTCGTTAAGTGTCTTTAAGTCTAAAAATGGGATCATGATTGGTACTCGATAAATTTTTTGTTTTCATTGAAAAAGGTGTTGTAACAAGGCTTTGAATATTCGAAATAATAATCAAACTCAGATTCTGATACTATTTTAGCGCCGAATTTTTCGTGGAATCGAATTACTGATTTGTTATCTTTTCGTACGTCAAAATGACAGTTTTCAAAGTCTAAATGTTTAAAAGCAAATTCATAAACTAGTAACGCACTTTCGATTGCTGAAGTACGTGTTTTATCACTATTTAGTATCCAACTTCCCCAGCAAAATGAATTACGTTCATTGAGAAAATCGTACAGCCTGACTGTACCAATTGGAACACCATCAAGTCGATTTATAATAAAATAGTATTCTTTCTTCGCATCTTCTCGTTTTTTATAGTCTGACAGCCATTGCTTTTGAGAACTGATATCAGCACTTGTTCTAGATAAGTGCTTGTTCAATTGAGAATTATTCCTTAAAGAGAGTATGAACTCGGCATCATCTAAAGTAGCCAATTTTATATATATAGTTTTACCACGCATATTAATTACCTTTTACATAACATAGGAAATCATCGTAATCTCTAATATAATCTGACTCATCGTAAACATTACTCGCGAGTACTAACAAAACACAATCATGAGAAAAATCGTGCATTTCTCTCCATTTACTATTGTCGATATACAACCCTTTACTTGGGTTATCGAGTACGATGCTCTTTCTCAACCTACCATCATCGAGGACAATTCTACAGCTACCCTTCACACAAATCGCTACCTGCTCTAAGTTTTTGTGAGCATGAAAACCTCTAGAAATTTCATTCTTTGTATCATAGATATAATAAACTCGTTTTATATCAAACGGGATATTGCGTTGCTCTTCTAGGGATATCAGTGAGCCTCTTTGATCACCAAGGACGCTGAACTCTAACATTTTAATCATCTAGTTTTTCCAATAGTTTTTCTAGTTCTGTGACATTAACTTTCGCATCGCCGTGAACACAGCTTGAGTTATCATCAGGAGTAGTAAGGAAGTGAATCAAATGAACATTTGAAACATCTGCTAAGGGCTGAAATACATAATAGTTAGTGCTTTGTGCCGATGGGTATAGCGATATAGCTGTACTACCTGGTTTCATGAATAATAAATTGGTAAAGGCAGCACCAGAAGCACCGACTATAACTTCAGCTTGTGAAAATAAACTATACTGATCAACAAAATCAAGAGAACCAGGATCAACAAAGTCGAATCCTTTCTTATACAGTAACCTCTCTAAATCTAGAACATTACTGAGCTTCCTTAGTTTGGTGTTTTCTCTTTGCAAGTATATTTTTTTGTTTTTCAAAATATAATTGTTCGATAGTGTGTTTTTTGACAATTTATCTTTAACTTTTTTCAAACAATCAGAAGAAACAAAAAACTCCTTTTTCGGATTAGGCAAAGACCGAGTATTATCAAGAGAAGTCCATAAAGGAGTACAATAGATTAAACTTTCGCAATAAACTAACTGACCCTTTTTTACGTGACAGAGATGATATTCAGTATTTTTTAACTCAGTCAAGAGAAGTTCGATAAGGGAAAGACTTTGTTGAGGGGTTCCCTCTTCAACTAAAATGGTTATTTTTTCATCTTTAGATCCAATATACTCCATCATATTAACTAGCTTTGGTATAACCTCTGTAACCCAGTGATAATAATTATTCGAATGTTCTTTTAATAAACTTACTACCAATCCATCTAGAGTTAACTTTTCACGAATAAACGAAATCTGAAAATCGAAACCTTCCTTTTCTTCATATTTCAAGAAAATATCTGGCCGCTTTAAATCATGAATATTTTCCATTAGGCTTAATTCATGATGGTACATATTTATTCCGGAAATTACAGCATCTGTAGAACCAATAACCTGAACTCCGCTTAAACGCACAACTTTTGTATCAGGTAGTCTACCTTCAAGCGATGAACGTTTACATTCCTGATTATCTACATACAAGAGTGGTCCCTGTACACTTGCATAACGTTCCGACACATGTCTGATAATTTCACAGTCCCCCCCCAATAACTCTAAACCCTCAACAAGCCGTACATCAAGGCAATTATCTTCAGGTTTGTTTTCTTTAGATTTAAAGAAACTTATTACTTTAAAAAAAATATGACGATAGAATATTATACTGTCAACATATTGGTGACGAATAAATCTAGGGAACAAATAATATATACTTCTCAATAACATATAAGATCCATTGGTAATTTTACAAACTATTAATCCAAAGCGTTCAATTCAACATCGCGCATAATTATCGTTTCAACAAACGAGCATACCCAAAGCCTGATCGACCAAAACCATTTCCGTTATAAAACATAAGATAACTTTCTTTTACTTTTATTACATGAGGGTATGCTATCATTTCAGAATCCCAGCCCGAAGCGCTAATATCAATTCCTGAAAGGTCGTCATTTCTATTCCAAACAATTCCATCCTTCGACTCGGCATATCCAATACGATAGCTAGCTTTTGGATCAGTTCTATAGTTTGTGAAATTACGGTATGAAAACCACATGAGATATCTTCCATTTTCTTTGACTACAGAAGCTTTTACGATACCTGCCTCTTCCTCATTTTTATAGTCTATGGCGACTTTTCCTTCTCTGACCCAATTGATCCCATCTTCAGACTCAGCATATTTGATATGATAACGAGGTTCCGATTTACCATTGACAACCTTCCAACCAGTACAGGATAAATACCAATTTTTCCAAACGCCATCATCAAATAAAACGCAAGTAGATGCAGAAAAATAAGGTTCTTTCCAATCTCTATCCCACAACGGTCCTTCGGAGAACCTAACAAATGTATCATCGGAAGAAGAGGCGATAGCTAAACCTACACTGTTGTGGTAGGAAATATTATCCCTAACATTCCACCCGATATAATATAACCATCGTTCATCACCTCGATTAACAACCCATGACGGCATTACCCCTCTATCATCAAATGTACCTAAGCTTCCAAGGTCTAGTAGAGGGCTTTCATTAATATGAAGAATCTCTAAAGGGTTATCCGCATTAAGATCGACAAATGTTGGTAGACTTAAACCATCAATATTTCTAGTAGCAAAATATACACGTATAATATTCTTGTCTTCAATATACTCAGCAACTGGAGCTTGAGCATGAGTAACGCTCCAAGGAATAGTATTATCGGGTTTATATATCAGCCCCATCTTTTCCCATTTATGAGGATTAGAATACGTCATAGCTAAAACGAGTCCCTTTTTTCTTTGCAGGATGACCGATATACACTCCCCATTCTTCTGTTTCTTTTAAAGTTAGACTCGAAGACATTGATAAGAGTGTACCTTTGGCTAGATTGGAACCATCTCTTATAGTCGAATTAACACCTAGAAAGCAATTCTCGCCAATTACACAGTGTCCTGACATTACGACATGTGAAGTAAAAAAAGCATGGTCTTTAACTATACCGTGGTGCCCAATATGGTTTCCACTCCACAGCACTACATTATTTCCAATTTCAGTAAATGGTTGAATCGTATTATTCTCCAATATAAAACAATTGTCTCCAATAACACTGTTAAAAACAGTAGCTTTTGAACTGACATACGAAATGAAGTCATATCCTTTTTCTTTACCTTCTAAGTATACTTTTTCTCTTAAAGTGTTCATTCTCTTCGCCATCATTGGCGCAAACAAATCATACTTTTCTGGAGGGTATTTTTTTTCCAACTCCTCAAAAGGTGTAACAGGAAGATTATTAAATCGTTCACACTTCATATACTTTTCATGGACTGTAAAAGCAACTACTTTGTATGGTGAATCCGTAGTCAAATAGTAATACGCAAGTTCGGCAAAGTCTTCAACCCCGAATAAAACAATTGGCTTCATCACTCCCCCTATTTATAGACGTAGACTGTATATTCATATAAGCCATAGTCATTACGTATGATGTATTTCCTAGAGATATTTTTTGACAAAAACTCCGTGAGCAAGTCCAGAGAAAGGTGAAATAAATCATCTCTCTCCCAATCTACATTTTTTGACATTACATTGAACGCCATACCTGTATTTACCTTTTTAAAAACACGAGTCAGTACGGCTTGGAAAAAAGAAAACATTTCTTCGAATGAGAGATCACATTTTTCAGTAAAAACTCCATTTAGAATCGCGTAGTCAAACTGTGGTAAGTCGGTATCATTTCTTAATATATCAACACAATAGTAGTTGTTTCCTGGAAACTTATCCTTAGACAAGGTTACAAACTTCCTTGATATATCAAGGCCCGAATAATCTACATTATTAAGCTCAATATCTTTCAAGTATTCAAAAAAATGAGAAGCCCCACAGCCAAAATCTAATAAAGAAATACGAGAGTTAAGATCTTCTTGTACAATTAAATCTTTCATAACTGAATATCGTAACTTCGCGTCTTCTTTATTTGGCCAATCGACACCTAAATGAGTGTCACCATATAAATCTAAACATTTTTCGTAATGTTTCATTATCGTAAGATGTTGATTTTTCATAATTAGCCCTATGATTTGACCTTAGCAAAACTGTTTTCAATCGCTAAGGTAATAAATTTGACTTAAAAGATCAGGAAAAAATAGCAAGGCAACGCTTATATAGCTTTACAAAAAGCCTTGACAGTTTATTTAAAAAATTAGGTCGATCTAAACGTTCAAGCAATTGATTGTTTATAGATTTCATTTCAATAACTTGCTCATTTATAACTTTAATTTCAGAATTTTTCACTTCTGTTTCTTTTTGCATGGCCTCTATGAAATCTTCCTTGTCTTTTATTGTGCTTTTTAAAAGGTTAATTTCATCTTGTTGATAGCCAATTGACAACTGCAAGCTCTGTATTACTTCAGTATCGTGAGCAATCCTTTTCTCACTAGATAGATTATGTTCATAGAAATACTCAACTAACTTAAAAAGCTCGTTGTGTTCAAAATTATTTAAACTTTCAATAATTTCTTGCTTATAATTATTGTATTCAGATAAGGACGATCTAATGTATAATGGCATATAGTTTTGTTCATATCTATTTCCAAAGCCACGATTATATCTAACGATTGCTTCTAAGTTTTTCTTTAATTGAGATAACTTACTTAACCGACTCCATTCGCCATTTATGTGAATCCTATACGATGACATAGATTCATCAATATAGCGAATCGGACCAAGCTCCGACATCAATGTTAACAAGAGCCAGTCGCCAGGATTTTTCCTAAAGAAGTCAAAATCTATTTTTTTCATCATACTTATTCGATATAACATCGATGATGTATGAAAATATGCTAATCCCTTTGTAAAATCATCAATCGTAAAAGTGTTCTTTATGCTTTGATTAACAATATATTCGTATTCGCCTTTACTCTGTTTTTTAATAACTTTAGTATTGTGTGAACAACCGGAGTAGTCAGGTAGTTTTTCCAAAATTTCGAACTGTTTTTGTAGCTTATTTACATCAGTCCAATAATCATCACCTTCACAAAGAGCAATATACTTAGCACCACTATTAAGGCATCTAGGATAAAGCTCATCAATAACAGATTTTCCCCTTGTATTTTTTTCAGGAAGAATCAACTCCAATTCAGAGCCATGCCTGCGTCGAAGATCATAACACTTCTCTCTCGTACCATCACTCGAACAATCATCTAAAAGAATCAGTTTAAATGTAAATGTTGTCTTTTGACTCATGACTGATTCAACAGCTTGTTCAATATAATCTGCATGGTTATAAGTACACATCCATACGATTACTAAAGGAGAATCACTCATTATAACTCCATGAATAAATTATTACAGGTACGTCTTTCCATTGAACATAAGAACATCTATGATAGAAAGATTACTGACGAACTCATTAGAAAATTGCTCATAACCCAAAGATTTATTCTCCATGAATCTTAATTCAACATTATTATTTAAGAATACATCTCGTGTATAGAGCTCTCTCCCTCCAACGGCATTTATATATACACTAGCACATTCTTTTTTACATATATCGATAATTCTATCTTGCCCTTTTAACTGGGAGTTATTGTAGCTAGACGAGCTTATAACGAATTCTGAATTAATATCTAAGTGTTTAGCAACATTAACTATGCTATTGGTTATAAATTCGGATAAACTCTCTGCTTTATAATCAATAATTTTACTTACCAAAGCGTAAGTTTCATCAAAATGAGGGGCTCGTTTATAATTTAACTCTATTGTTTTAAGAAACTTGGTCTTCCATAATGATATTTGAGGAGAGAGCAATATTTCATTTATACGTCTATTCTGGCTAGCGTTAACCAGAGGCATTGTAAACATTTTAGGCTCTCCGGATATTAATATACGATTCCTATTAATCCATCCTTTTTTTATATAGTTGACATCATCATAAATTACAAATTTGTCGACTGACTTAATTAACTCAAAATAACCGAAGTATGGGAAAAAGTAGGGTTGCATTATTGCTACTTTCATCGAGAAGCCCTAATAACATCAATTACATTACTCGCCTCATTTATAGAAAGGTCAGAGTATATTGGGAGGCATAGAACTCTAGCACTTATATTCTTTGCAACACTAAGACTGCCTTGTCTAAAAATCTCTCGATTATTTTTATAAACATCAAAATCAGATACTAGCGGATAAAAGTATTTTCTTGATAAGATATTGTTATCTTTTAATATTTCATAAAGCATATCACGATCAATGCCAAATTCGTGTTCATTAACTACTATTGGAAAGTATGAGTAATTATATTTTACCTTATCAGATTCCTTCAGAATTTCGATACCAGGCACGTCAGATAGCTTTTTACGGTAAAAATCAGAAATGCTCTTGCAATAAGTGATTTGCTCCTCAACATACTTTAACTGAGCTAAGCCAAAAGCAGCCTGTACTTCATTCATTTTCCCATTAATCCCGATATCAACCACTGATTCTTCTCCAGCAAAGCCAAAGTTTTTCAAAAAGTCGATCTTTTTCTTCATATCAGGACAGTTTGTTATTAGAGCTCCACCTTCAATCGTATTGAATACCTTTGTAGCATGAAAACTCATCATTGATAAGTCACCGAAATTCAAAATAGACTCACCATCAACTTCAACGCCAAAGGAATGAGCTGCATCATAAAAAACTTTCAAATTATATTTATCAGCAATAGATTTTAGAGCTTTTACATCACATGGGTTTCCATAAACATGAACAGGCATTATAGCTTGTGTTTTTTCAGAGATTAAGCACTCTATCTTAGAGGGATCCAAATTATAGCTATCAGGATCTATATCACAAAACACAGGGGTACAACCATTCCATTCAATTGCATGAGAAGTTGCTACAAACGTAAAAGGAGTGGTAATAACCTCTCCAGTTATGCCTAAAGCTTTGAGACCAGTCAATAAAGCAATAGTACCATTACAAAACAAAGAAACATACTTGACGCCAAGATGATTAGCTAAGGCTCTTTCTAATTCTTGGTGATAGTGCCCGCCATTAGTAAGCCATTTTCTATCCCAGATATCCTCTAACATTTGGTTAAATTCACTAAGAGGCGGAAATGAGGGCTGTGTTACTTTAATTGTCATGTCTTATTCTCCCAAGGAAAAGAGTCATCGCTCTCAACACGAACCCCAACAAAAGCTGCAAGCTTTTGATAGGATTTTGTCTCCGCAACATTTAAAACCAATAATTGTTCAGGCTTATCTTTAAAGAATTCCTTTACGTCTTTCTCGTGCTTTTCATATAAATCTATGTAATGCTTTTTATCATAAAGCGGTACGCTTGGATAATCATACATAATTTTCATTGCATCCAAACTATATCCCTTATAGCGATACATAGATTTATCTAGATCATGCTTAGAGGGCAAGGTAGTCTCATCAGTTGAAAAGACTTTGGTATGAAATCGAGTAAGAGAGTCATACCACTGCTCTGCTGAATCTCTCAACGTCAAAATAAACTTGGCATTCGGGTATTGTTCAAAGATTTTTTTATATGTTCCAGGCAGAGAAAAAGGAATATCTTGAAAAGCATCAGCCATTTCACAAAATCTGAGTATTTTTTCAAATTGATTATTGTTCCAATCAAATATTAGCATTTCTGCTGTAGCTTGGTCCCCTAAAGTAAAACCAAATAACCGAAAGGCATTTTCTAATGAAGTTGTACCTGTTTTATTGAACCCTATACAAAAATACTTTGTATTACTGTTAATTGCACTCATTTATATATCCACTTTAAAATTCAAGTAGCCTCTAATTTTGGTCAATCTCTTTTACCGTCAATTTAGGAAAAACATGAACCTTGGACCATAATGTTATTTCTGGCCTAACTTTAACTTTAAACAAGTAGGCATTAGGTATTGCATCTATAAAATTATAGGACACATTTTCCACTAGTGTTGACGTAATTGTGGCTTGGATTGAGTAATGGTTATATTGTAATGGAACTCTAAAGTCATAATCTACAATATGACGACTTCCTTTCTTTATATCAATTAACTCCCCCTCAGAAAGAAGGCAACCTCCTGATATAATGTTGATTTTCTTATCATCAAAGACCTGAAAATTAACACTCACATTGTCTTCTATATCACTTTCAATATGTATTCTTAGTCTAACTTCTTCATTGAAATCAGCCTCATCCACTAACTCGCCATTCTTGTCTAAAAGTTCAACTAAAGTTATGTTTGCGCCGCCTGAACCATATCGAAATTCTGCAACGCGGTCCTTAAACACTTTTAAACTCTTTAAATCTCTTGTCTCTTTTGCATCAGTACTTGGTAATATATTAGAATTCAGTTCGGGCTGATCAATCACAGCAAGGTCTTTAGAAATACTATCGCTTTGTTCCTCACGCATCTCTCTCATATATAATTCAGCGATTTCTCCAGCGTGACCTTCAGCATGAAGAACTCCATTTTTGATGTAAATTGCCCTCTCACACAAACTCTTCACACTGCTAATATCATGACTTACGAAAAGAACTGTGGTGCCATTCTCTTGAATTCGCTTCATCGCTGTCATACATTTAGCTTGAAAGTTCATGTCACCAACGGCTAATGCCTCATCCACAATAAGTATGTCGGGCTCGATACTGATAGCTATAGAGAATGCTAATCTCGCAAACATACCTGAAGAATAACCACGTACAGGCTGATTGATATGATCACCGATATCTGCAAATGAAATAATCTGATCTAGTTTTTTGTCAACGTTTTCTTTAGACACTCCCATCAAAGAGCTGTTAACGTATATGTTTTCTATTCCTGTTAACTCATTATTAAATCCAGTGCCTAACTCTAGAATCGACGAAACAACCCCATTAACTTCGGAAGTACCTGATGTTGGGGTCAAAACTCCGGTAATTATCTTAAGAAGCGTTGACTTGCCTGCACCATTTTGTCCAATTATTCCAACAGTTTCACCTCGTCTTATATCAAAACTTACATCTCTTAGGGCATAAAAGTCCTCGTGATAGATTTTTCTGAATGGGTGAAGAGCTTCTTTAAAACGATCCTTAGGGTTGTGGTACATTGGATAAGTTTTAGTTAAATTTCTACAACTTATGGCAAGTTCGTTCATCATTTAAACCTTTTATAACACATCCGCAAAGTGCGGTTTTAATCTTTTAAAACAAACAGTCCCAAGTAGTAAAGTAATCAAAGTCACCAACCAAAAATAAGCGGTCCAACTCATCGATTCCCAAAACCATAACTCGGTTGTTAGCGTATTCCTATAACCTTCAGTGATATAGAATACAGGATTTAGCTTGAGCACCCATTGATACTCTTGTGGTATCATAGCGATATCCCAAAAAATAGGAGTGCCCCAAAAGCCTAACTGTATAGTTACTGCAATAAGTTGACCTATATCTCTAAAGAAAATTACGATAGAAGATGTAATCCATGAAACACCTAGCATCAGTAATAGTGAGCAAAACACGTAATATGGTATTTGCAACCAATTAATACTTGGATAATAGCCATATATAGTTGCTATAAAAAAAAGTATAAGAATGAAGAATAAATGAATTATTAATGCTGATATTATTTTTACTATTGGAAGCAAGCTAACTTTAAATACTATCTTCTTTACAATACTAGCTTGTTCGATAATTGAGTTAGTTGCATTTGACAACATCTCCGCAATAAAAAACCATGGGATCATTGCAGATACTAACCAAAGGGTGAATGGAACCCCGTTAGATGTCGGCTGCGCTTTAAAACCAACTTGAAAAACAAACCATATTATCGTAATCGTAACAAGTGGCTGAACGAAAGCCCAAATACCACCAAACAAAGAGCCAAGATATCGATTCTGGATATCACGTTTTGCCATCGAAATTAATAATTCGCGGCTACCATAAATGTCCTGAATAAATTTAAAGGGTAATTTGTACATTTTACTACCTTGCAATTGCATCTAACAGTGTGTTGAGTCCATAAATCCAGTTTACTTCGAAAAATCAACTACAGATAATAGCTCATGGAGTGTTTGACCCTTCCTATCCTTTTCAGATAGAGTAACGCAATCAGTAATCGGCCAATCAATATTTACAGTTTGTTCGTTCCAGATCAAACAATGCTCAGCGTTCGGGTTATAGTAATCTGTGCATTTATAAACAAACTCAGCTTCATCGCTAGTCACATAGAACCCATGTGCAAACCCCTCAGGGATCCAAAGTTGACGCTTATTTTCTGAAGATAAATACTCGCCAACCCATTGACCAAAGGTTGGCGAACCTTGTCGAATATCGACGGCAACATCAAACACTTCACCAGAAACCACGCGAACTAACTTGCCTTGAGTGTTTTCGGTTTGGTAATGCAGGCCGCGTAAGATACCTTTTTTTGATTTGGAATGGTTATCTTGAACAAACTGCGTTGGTTTACCTGTTACGAGCTCTTCAAATTGCTTTTGATTCCAGGTTTCCATAAAGAAACCACGTTCATCACCAAACACACTTGGCTCTATAATTTTCACATCTGGAATACTAGTATTAATTATTTTCATAATATTATTCAATTTCTATCTTTAAAATATAGTTTAGAAGCTAAAAAACCAACGGGTATAGATACAAGCATAGAAGCGATATAAGCTTCGCTCTCAGTAAACTTATAGACCTCAACCGCAACCTTTAAAATAACCCAACCACTAAAAAATTGAGCTAAATACACAACTGGGTAGGTGATCAATCCTCTGATTGATAGCGATTTATTAAATGTCCATGACCCATTTAATATATACGATGTAACGATACCTATACAGTATGATACTGAATAGGAAACATTATAATTGACAAACTCTATTAGCATCATGAAAGTCACATATGAGACTATGGTATTCACCGCGCCAACAGTCAAAAACTTGATCAACCGGTTCCCAATAACTCTATTTATTAATTGCTTGTTCATATAACTTTCTAATATTCTCATTCATGAACGATGGGGACCAAATACCACCGTAGGTATTAGTGCAGCACACTATATTCAAATTATTAGTCGCGTTTTTCTCATATGATAACAATAATCTCTTACGTATTTTCCTTTCAACTAAGCTTTTTATTTCACCTATCGATGAGGCTTTTCCATTTGCTAAGTGGTAGATATTACTTCCATCATCATAAGAAGTTATAACCACACCACATATAAACTTTGAAATATCATCTACAGACGTATAGTCTCTCAACGTATCGGCATTTCCATAAATTTTTGTTATTTTATTCTCTATACCATTTTTGATAAGAACTTGGACAAGCCCCATTCTATTATTGGTGTTTATAGAACCGTATACAGAGCTCAACCTAAATATGAAAGGGCGAAGTCTAAAACTACTTTTCAACAAAGTCTTTTCTTGTGAGAGCTTTAATCTTCCATATGCTCTTTGAGGGCAGGGCTTCATCTTATCATGAATAGAAACCTGCCCTTCAAATAAGCCTCCGATTGAACTAATAAGATAAAATGATAAAATTTCACCTTTAGTTTCTAACAAATTATAAATAGCTCGTATGATCTTTAAAAAGAAAGCGTCTTCTATATTGGTCTCGCTGTCCTCACTATTAAAGCCACACTTACCAGCACACCATATTATAGATACGTTTTCATGAATAGCTTCATTAATGAAATTCAAAATATCTATGACAATATGGTCTACGGACTCTTTCCAGTTAACTCTCTGTTTCCTATCTATTCTATAGCCCTTACGAATAAGTTCATTAACAATAGATTGCCCAATTAAGCCCAAACCAACAACGATAATAGAGCGGTTATTTTCCTTTCTTAGAAGATACAATGCCCTCACCCTCTAAAAAGTATTTTATCAATAAGTCTTTTTCTCTATTAACCGTTGAATAAGGTGGTTTCCCATTCGACTCTTGAACCAAAGTAGATAGATATTCAGAAATTACACCTAATATGATAAGGACTACCGATATTGTCATCAGGAGCAAAACAACTTGAGATGCCCATCCAACTATAGTTATGCTTTCAGGAACAAGCCATTTTTTAAGTGATAAGTATACCGATAGCATTATACATAAATTAAAGACTATAAAACCTAAGTATGAAGCTCCACGCAATAGCTTTGCATCTGACGTCATGAGCATACGTCTTGCGTGAGACAGCAACTTCCGAAGGCTATACCCTGACTTGCCAGTTTCAATATAACGTTTGTCTTCCAATGACGTTTTATGGATCGCAACTTTATCTGAAAACCAAGAAAGTACTACATCTAAGTAGCTTTCATGACCAACGACCGCAGCTGCGCTTCTTGCAATGGAACCTCTAATCAACCTAAAGCTGTTAAAACTCGAAATATGTGGGTTTCCAGTCAGTTTTTGAATTATCTTTTTATAGTATTTAGAACTTAGATCTCGAAAGTAAGACTGGTGAACCGGCGTATCAGAGTTGACGTATAATATGTCGGCTTCCTGTTTAACACAGACTTCTAGCATGTTTAGTATTTCTTCAGGTTGATGCTGTAGATCCTCATCCATAGTCACGATCCAATCGCCCGAAGAGTGAGATATTCCAGCTACAGTTGCCGGATGTTGTCCGTAATTTTTTGATAGCGTGACAATATGAACCCAACTCAGTGAAGATAGCTTTTTAAGCACCTCTTTAGAGCCATCTTTTGAATCATCATCGACAAAAATGAGCTCTTGAATTTCGATAGGAAAAGCGTTCTTTTCCCACTCATCCTTTACTCTTGAAACTCTTGAAGCTAGATTTTCGAGATATTCTTTTCCAGCATATACCGGGACAACAATAGAAACAGTTACTTTCATATATCAATCATTCTCGTATATTTTAATGTCAAGACCAGTTATTTCGCTTCGAGTCATATAGTTATTAACCATACTTACATATGAATTAATACAACTAGAGATATTCTCAAATAATAAGAAATAATCAAATATATATAATTTATTGTAACTTGGGTTTTGACAGGTGTGTTTTAAAGTATCTTTGTGGCTACTTATTTCTTTAACAAGCTTCATATCGTTATCGTCTATATAGCGTTGAAATTCCTGACTATTAAAGTGAGGATATGACGGGCTATAAACAATCATGTCCGGATCATATTTTTCAAGATCCTTAGCATAGTTACACCCTTGCCATGCATGACAACCATTACCCTTCAAGTTATCTGGCATTGCTATATTTGGTGAATACGCTACTTTTTTATTATCAGGTAGATCTTTTAAATATTCCCACGCTATGTTTTTAGTTTTTGTTGACTGTAAAAAGAAGCGTTTTTGTTGTTCGTTAATCGACACACTGAGGTTTGAAATAAACACCAAAGACAGTGTAAAAAGTATGATATATCTAACTTTTTTATAAGTTTTAAAATATACTGAATTTATAAAATAAAATATATTAAAGAAGTAAAAAACATAGATTGGGAAAAAATAATTATCGGTAACCCATAGCCTAGATTTATAAGCATATATCGAAGTGACCAAACAACAAAATACCACACTCAAATTATACGATAACGGAAGTTTCCTCCACCACAACAAAGAGAAAAGTAGCAAAAAATTAATCAATACAAGAGGGTTGCCTATTATTTCTTGCACCCATCGATCAGCCACCATATCAAAGCTTTTCGAAGAGTGCTCTTCAGATATAAATCTTTGAGCTTCGAAAAACTTATCAAATTCGATAAAAGCATAGGGATGAATGATAAAAAATATAGAAAAGAATACTATAAGGCAGAAAAATATTATTTTTATAAATTCCCCTAACTGCAATTTTTTCACTTCAAGATGGTACAATATGAAAAAAGAAAGAGCTATAAATGTGTTCGCAACGACGAATGCTTGCTTACTTAGACAAGAAAGAGATAAAAACAATATAGCAAGGTAAAAATCACCTTTTATATTTTTTTTATCTACATAAATACTATAAAACAATCCCACAGCGGCTAACTGAAATAAAACACCTAACATTTCTGGGTGTATTTCATTAAAAAAATGTGCGGTTACAGGATTTACTATAAAGAAAGCAGTTAGTATACAAGCTTTGGTCCTCGTCACACTCCGAATTGTTAGCTTATAAAATAGTGTAATTACAATTAGTCCTATAATAAAACCAACAGCTCTTATCGAAAAATTCACTCCTATTTCTGAATCGACTCCGATAACATTCAATATTGAAATTAAAACAAAATTGAGTGAGAAATATGTCCAACCATAAAATTGAGAATGATAAGTTGCATTCATGTTGTAGAATGCACTTGTCGTTAGTTGTTCGAGAGAACTTACAATTGAGTTCTCATCGATAGTCATAAACTCTTTTGAATTTATATTAGCAAAGACACAAATTCCATATAAAGCCCCATAGAAAGTAAAAAGAAGTAATAGTGATTTATTACTTTTAATGACGTCCATTATCATCTCCTAGAATAACTTTTAATACTTTTCTCCAATCACTCGCTTGAACAAAGAAGTATTGCGAAATTTTCTCAGTATTGAGTCTCGAGTTACTTGGACGCTTTGCCGGTGTTGGGTATTGTTCAGTCGTAATACTCGACAAGTTCGGTTTGCTATCAAGAACACCTCGCTCAACAGCAATATCAAAAATAGCTTCAGCAAAATCAAACCAGCTGACATGAGGCAAACCCGAATAATGGTAAATACCATATTCAACCTCACTCCCTTGAGTAATGCGTTTCGCGATTTGAATCAATGTACTTGCAATATCACCGGCAAATGTAGGCCCACCAAACTGGTCTCCGACAATGCTTAATGCATCTCGAGTCTCACCTAATCTGAGCATCGTTTTCACGAAATTATTGCCGTTTTCACCAAAAACCCACGCGGTACGAAGAATGATGTGCTTTTCACATGATTGTGCAACAGCAATTTCCCCAGCCAGTTTACTTTCACCGTAAACACCCTGAGGGTTCGTCGGATCTGTCTCGATATAGTCCCCGACTTTATTACCTTCAAAGACATAGTCTGTGGATATATGCAGAATTGCCGCACCAATGGTTTGTGCGGCTTGTGCTAGATATTTGGGACCATCACGATTTATCGCATAAGAGAGAGCAACTTCCTCCTCAGCCTTATCAACCGCAGTGTGTGCAGCTGCGTTAATAATAACGCTAGGTTGAAATTCAGTAACGACTGCATTTACAGCATCTTGATTGCTAATGTCAAGGTGCTGTCTATCAAGCGCTAACACTGTTATATTTTCATTGTTGGCCAACTGTTCAGTGAGGCAAGAACCAACTTGACCGTGACAACCGGTGATTAATACTCGCATTAAGCCTCAGCCTTTTTCTTTGCTTCATTAACCAAACGCGTTAAATACTGGCCGTACTCATTTTTCATCATTGGTTTAGCTAAAGTCAGAACTTGCTCATCATTTAACCAACCGTTGCGCCATGCGATTTCTTCTAGACACGCGACTTTTAGCCCTTGTACATGCTCAATAGTTTGCACGAAAGAAGATGCTTCATGTAAGCTCTCATGAGTACCTGTGTCTAGCCACGCAAAACCACGACCTAGTAATTCTACGTTTAAAGAACCGTCATTTAGATACATTTCGTTAAGAGTGGTAATTTCTAGTTCACCACGATGAGATGGCTTAACTTGCTTAGCCATTTCGACTACACGGTTATCGTAGAAGTAGAGACCGGTTACTGCATAGTTTGACTTAGGATGTGTTGGTTTTTCTTCAATTGAAACGGCTTTCATATTCTCATCAAATTCAACGACACCAAAGCGCTCTGGGTCTTTGACTTGATAACCGAATACCGTTGCCAAGCCTTGCTCTGTGAGTTCACAGGCATGCTTCAGCTGCTCACTAAACGATTGGCCATAGTAGATATTGTCACCCAAGACCAAACACACACTGTCATCACCAATAAACTCTTCACCAATAATGAAAGCTTGAGCCAAACCATCAGGACTTGGTTGAATTGCATACTCAAGATTAATACCGAAATCAGAGCCATCTCCAAGCAAACGCTGAAAGCCAGCGTTATCTTCAGGTGTCGTGATGATCAAAATATCTTTAATACCAGCAAGCATTAATGTCGATATTGGATAGAACACCATTGGCTTGTCATAAATCGGCAAGAGTTGTTTCGAAACACCACGTGTAAGTGGGTATAGGCGAGTACCAGAGCCACCAGCTAATACGATACCTTTCATTACTTCATATCTCCTGCTACTACACCTAGGCGCTCACGTTGGTAACTACCATCTTGTACATTTTGACACCACTTAGCATTATCTAGGTACCATTGTACTGTTTTACGAAGACCCGTTTCGAAAGTCTCCTCCGGTGTCCAACCCAATTCACGTTGCATTTTAGATGAGTCAATAGCATAGCGACGGTCATGACCTGGGCGGTCTTGAACGTAGGTGATTTGCTCTGCGTATTTGCTCTCTTTCGGTACTAGCGTATCAAGGATGTCACAAATAGTATTAACCACTTCAAGATTCTGCTTTTCGTTATGACCACCAATATTATAGGTCTCACCGACTTTACCCTCGGTCACGACTTTGTAGAGCGCTCGAGCGTGATCTTCTACAAACAACCAGTCACGAATCTGGTCACCTTTACCGTAGATAGGAAGATCTTTTCCTTCTAGAGCATTCAAGATGACAAGTGGTATCAATTTTTCAGGAAAATGGTATGGCCCATAGTTATTTGAGCAATTAGTGACAATAGTCGGCAAGCCATAAGTACGAAGCCACGCACGTACCAAATGGTCACTTGATGCTTTTGAAGCAGAGTAAGGGCTAGAGGGTTCATAAGATGTCGTCTCCAAGAACATTGGTAGCTCAGCACCTTCTGGAACCTCATCTGGGTGAGGAAGGTCACCATAAACTTCGTCTGTAGAAATATGGTGGAAGCGAAACTCTGCTTTCGCTTGATCTTCAAGTGTATTCCAGTACTCACGTGTCGCTTCTAGTAGCGTATATGTTCCAACTACGTTCGTTTCAATGAATGCAGCTGGACCGGTGATAGAGCGGTCAACATGCGACTCAGCGGCTAAGTGCATTACTGCATCCGGTTTATGCTCTGCAAAAACACGGTCAAGTTCTGAACGATTACAAATATCTACCTGTTCGAATGCATAACGTTCATTTGAATCAACATCGACAAGTGACTCCAAGTTCCCCGCATAAGTGAGTTTATCAACGTTTATAACGCTGTTCGATGTATTGCTGATAATGTGGCGAACAACTGCAGAACCGATAAAACCAGCACCGCCAGTGACTAATATCTTCACAAAAAACCCCTAACCTAACTTATTTTGATTCATGAACTGTGCATAGTGTAGGCATCTTTACCAAACACGCTACCGCCCTTTGGTAACAAAGCGAAAACCACACTACGCGTTAAAATTTAAAAATGTAAATAGGGCTATTATCTATCTAACGGAAAATATAATCAAAAAAAATCGTTAAACTTTGCTCCTGATGCTGTTTAAAGATTCAGTTCTCTATGTACACCAAACTCCAAACCTCGCTATACTCCTACCTTATAATTTTTCGCCCAATAATGAATAAGAGTTCAAGACATGCAAGAGTTAGTTCCATTTGTTCAAGAGAATATGATTTTAGCCATCGTATGGATCGGCTTGGTTGTTGCCATCATTGCGAACGTTATCAAGACATCAAACGCAGCGTACAAAGAGATCACTGCAGCACAAACAACACAACTGATTAACCGTGAGAACGGCGTTGTGGTTGATATTCGTACTAAAGATGAGTTCAAAAAGGGCCATATTACTGACGCACTTCACATTTTGCCGTCGGACATCAAATCAAATAACTTGGGAAGCCTTGAAAGCCGTAAAGCTGACCCAATCATCGTAGTATGCAAGACAGGTCAAACCGCTCAAGAAAGCGCTAACTTACTGGTTAAAGCAGGCTTCGAAAACGTAAGCGTGCTGAAAAGTGGCCTAGTGGCTTGGAGCGAAGCTAATCTACCTTTAGTAAAAGGTAAAAAGTAAGCTGACCTAATAAACTAACTTTCGGGTTTTGTTCGACAAATATGACGAACCAAGCCCAATTTAAATTTTTAAGGACAAGAAAATGGCTGAAGCAGCACAACAAGACGCACAACAAAACTTCGCAATCCAACGTATCTTCCTAAAAGACGTATCTTTCGAAGCGCCAAACTCTCCAGACATGTTTCAAAAAGAGTGGAACCCAGATGTAAAACTGGACCTAGACACTCAGAGCCGTGAACTTGGCCAAGGTGTGTACGAAGTAATCCTACGTCTAACGGTCACTGTTAAGAACGCAGATGACACAGCATTCCTTTGTGAAGTTCAACAAGGTGGCATCTTCTCTGCAAGCGAAATGGAAGCTGGCCAACTGGCTCATTGCCTAGGTGCATTCTGCCCAAACATCCTGTTCCCATACGCTCGTGAAACGATTTCTAGCCTAGTGGTTAAAGGTACGTTCCCACAACTGAACCTAGCACCTGTAAACTTCGATGCTTTGTTCATGAACTACCTACAGAACCAAGCTCAACAAGCTGAAGGCGAGCAGGCTTAAGTCTCAAAGTAGAACTTAATCCTAACGTTTCAAACGCTAGTTAACTCTTAAATGCACATCGTAACTTCTGCGATGTGCATTTTTTCTTTACACTGTACTAAGATAGAAAGCCTTCTGATTATTAGGAAGCTTTTCCAGAATTCTTCGATTTCCCTCATTATTTTTAGGTGGAAGCATGACAGATACAACTCGCCCGACTAACACGGCAGACGATTACGGTATAGACAGCGCTTACGGCAAAGAAATTGCCATGACTGTCATTGGCGCTGGTTCTTACGGAACCTCTTTAGCCATATCTCTAGCGCGTAACGGTGCAAACGTTGTTCTTTGGGGGCACGATCCTATCCACATGGCACGTCTTGACTCAGAGCGTGCAAATAATGAGTTTCTTCCTAATATCGACTTTCCAGAAAGCCTGATCATCGAATCAGACCTTGAGAAAGCAGTAACAGCCAGTCGTGACCTCCTAGTCGTTGTCCCTAGTCACGTGTTTGGCATCGTTTTAAATAGTTTAAAGCCTCATTTATCTGATAACTCTCGTATCTGCTGGGCAACGAAAGGGTTAGAACCTGAAACAGGTCGCCTGCTTAAAGATGTCGCGCACGATGTGCTGGGTGATGGCTACTCTTTAGCGGTTCTATCCGGGCCGACCTTCGCCAAAGAGTTAGCGATGGGCATGCCAACGGCTATCTCTGTAGCTTCACCTGATGAAGTTTTCCTAGAAGAGCTTCAAGAAAAAATTCACTGCGGTAAAACATTCCGCGTGTACGCAAACTCAGATTTCATTGGTATGCAGCTTGGCGGCGCAGTGAAGAATGTTATCGCAATTGGCGCAGGCATGTCGGATGGTATTGGCTTTGGTGCTAATGCACGTACCGCACTCATCACTCGCGGCTTGGCTGAAATGAGCCGATTAGGTGCTGCTCTTGGCGCGCAACCAGAAACCTTCATGGGTATGGCAGGGCTGGGCGATCTAGTACTAACCTGTACTGATAACCAATCACGTAACCGTCGTTTTGGATTGGCTTTAGGTTCAGGTAAAGACGTCGATACTGCACAAGAAGAGATCGGCCAAGTGGTCGAAGGCTATCGCAACACTAAAGAAGTTTGGTTACTATCCGAACGTATGGGTGTTGAGATGCCAATTGTTGAACAAATCTATCAAGTGCTGTATCAAGGAAAGGATGCACACTTAGCTGCGCAAGATCTGCTTGCTCGAGACAAGAAGTCAGAGCGATAACATCGCTTATTAAGTCGTGGAATGAAATAGATAAAATGGATGGAAAAATGAAACACTGTGAACAACAAAAAGTTTGGCAATGCATCGTAAAAGAAGCTCGACAGCAGTCTGAGCAGGAACCTATGCTTGCGAGTTTTTACCATGCCACGATTATCAACCATGAAAGCCTAGGGGCTGCACTCAGTTACATTCTTGCTAACAAGTTAAAGACGGCTTCGATGCCAGCCATGGCTGTACGTGAAGTGGTTGAGCAAGCGTTTGAAGAAGATGACTCAATCATTGATGCGGCCGCTTGTGATATCTGCGCGACAGTTACTCGAGATCCGGCTGTAGAAATGTACTCGATGCCTCTGCTTTATCTGAAAGGCTACCACGCTTTGCAAGGTTACCGAGTGGCTAACTGGCTATGGAAGCAAGGGCGTATTGCACTTGCTACTTACCTACAGAACCAAATTTCGGTTGCTTGCCAAGTGGATATTCACCCAGCCGCTCGTATCGGTAAAGCGATCATGCTCGACCACGCCACCGGTATCGTGATTGGTGAAACAGCCGTAGTTGAAAATGATGTATCTATCCTTCAAGACGTGACTTTAGGTGGTACGGGTAAAGAAGGTGGCGATCGTCACCCTAAAATCCGAGAAGGTGTAATGATCGGTGCCGGCGCTAAAATACTTGGCAATATTGAAGTGGGTGAAGGCGCGAAAATTGGTTCTTGCTCAGTGGTTCTTCAAGCCGTTCCGCCTCATACGACTGTCGCTGGTGTTCCTGCAAAAATTGTTGGAAAGCCGAAAACTGATAAGCCATCTTTAGACATGGATCAGGGGTTTAACGGTCGCTCTCAGAACTTCATCCATGGTGATGGGATTTAAGAGCAGATTCGGGATCCGACGAATAGCCGATAGCCGAGATGCGAAAAGACTCGCAGCAGATGCTGATTATTAATAAGAGCAAAATGACGATAATGATGAAACCCGTTCAATCAATGAGCACTGTTCTTTTGATATCTGCCAGCCTTGGTGTTGCTCTTTTGTCTTCATCATCATTTGCTGCATCTCAAGGTGAACTGAAAGGCGTATCAAGCGAAATCTCTCGTCAACAGAAAGCGCTCTCTTCCCAGCAAAAGAAACTCGATAGCCTACAGGCAAACCTCAAGAAGCAGGAGCTGTCCATCGCTTCACTTGAAAAAGCGATTCTAGACAGTAAAAAGCAGCTCAATACTGCTAATGCTAATATTGCTAATTTAGACACAAAGATTAAAGCGCTCACTGCACAGAAAAAAGTCCAGACAGACAAGTTAGAGCAGCTCATTCAGACTTACTACATGACGAGTCGAGCTAAGGCTTCTTCTCACATTCTCAACACCGGTGTAGAAGAAGATCGCATCAGTCATTATTACCAGCACCTTGCCAAAGCTCGCTCCGCAACCATTAAAACGATTGAACAGACGCAACTTGAATTAGAAGAAAGCCACAAACAGCGTCAACTTGAGCAAGAACAGATAGCAACACTGCTAAAACAGCAAACCACCAAGCGCGATACGTTAGCCAAAACTCAAACGCAGCGTAAGAAAACGGTTGGCAGCATCAAGAAAAACATCTCGGGTGACAAGAATTACCTAGCAGAGCTTCAGCGAAATGAAACACGCCTCAAAGCTGAAATAGCGAAAGCAGAAAAAGCGGCTCGAGAACGACGTAATGCCGTCCCTATGGATGGGTTAGCCAAACGCAAAGGTAAACTGCCTTGGCCAATCAAAGACAAAGTTCTGCATAACTACGGCTCACGCCAAACGGGTCAAATTAACTGGAAAGGCATGGTGATAAACGCCAAGTACGGTCAGCAGGTAAAATCGGTTTACTCTGGCACGGTGGTATTTGCAGAGTATCTGCGTGGCTATGGATTAGTGGTGCTACTTGACCACGGTAAAGGTGATATGACGCTCTACGGCTTTAACCAAGCACTTTTAAAGAAAGAAGGTGACAAGGTTAAAGCTGGCGAAGCGATTGCGCTTGCTGGTGACACTGGCGGCCAAACGCGCCCTTCACTGTACTTTGAGATTCGCAGAAACAGCCAAGCCCAAAACCCGAAGAGTTGGTTAGTTCGATAAAGAGCAGATACGGGATGCGAGTATCTTTCTTCGAATCCCGTATACCGCTTACTCGTCTCTTTCTATTTAGAGTTCAACGCCCTTACACCATCTTCTAATAATGTCAGCTGTTCAAAACCTTGCGCGGTCGCAATTGGTTTAACGGTCGCTATCATCTGCAGCATTCCTTGATGAACGACTTGCTCGGTAATTTGGGCTTTTGGAGACATCGCAGACTGATACGCCAACCAACCCGATGCGATCAAGTGAAGAGAAGTGACCATCGATTTCATTTCCGTATCCGTTGCTTTGAGCAGGTTCAACTCAACGAAGGCTCGCATGATATCGACAAGATTCGTTTGCAGCTTTTCTTGTACGGCCATGTAATCAAGGTGGAGTTTTTCATCACGTGACAATATTTCAGGCAGATTCGCATAGAAGAATCGGTACTTCCACATCAGTGTGAAGATAGAATCTAAGTAAGTCTTTAGTAACGTCAGGCTTTCTTGTTGGCCTTGAATCGGTGTGAACCTTTCAAGTAACTCTGTCGAATAGAGAGTAAAGATGTCACGGACAATTTCTTGCTTGTTGCGGAAATGGTAGTAGAGGTTACCAGGGCTAATCTCGATATGCTCAGCAATATGATTGGTCGTAATACTACGCTCACCGTGCTCATTAAAAAGCTCTAGAGCAGCGTAAACAATCTTGTCACGTGTTTTCATTAGTTATTAGTATCCCTATCCGTTTAGGGGTTCAGTATATCGCCACTAAACGGATAGATCGAGCTGTTAACATCTGGTCTAATTAGCATTAGCTAAAATAGAGCCGAATCAATCACTGCCAAACAGATCTCGTGTGTACACCTTATCTGCAACGTCTGCGATTTCTTCTACCATTCTGTTAGATACAATCACATCCGATACAGCTTTGAACTCTTCTAGGTCAGAATAAACCTTCGAGTTAAAGAAATGCTCTTCTTCCAATACCGGTTCATACACGACGACTTCGATGCCTTTGGCTTTTAAACGCTTCATGATCCCTTGGATGGAAGAAGCACGGAAATTGTCAGAGCCCGCCTTCATGATCAAACGATAAATACCGACAATTTTAGGCGAGCGCTTAATAATTGAATCCGCAATGAAGTCTTTTCGGGTACGGTTTGCATCAACAATCGCACCCACAATGTTGTTTGGTACATCTTGATAGTTTGCTAATAGTTGCTTGGTGTCTTTTGGTAAGCAGTAACCACCGTAACCAAATGAAGGGTTGTTGTAATGATTGCCGATACGAGGGTCTAAGCCAACACCTTCTATGATCTGACGAGAATCCAAGCCATGCGCTTCCGCGTAAAAATCAAGCTCATTGAAATAAGAAACTCGCATCGCTAGATAAGTATTTGAGAATAACTTTACTGCTTCTGCTTCCGTTGAGTGAGTAAACAGTACGTCGATGTTTTCTTTTTCCGCACCTTCCACAAGAAGATTCGCAAACACTTTAGCGCGTTCAGAACATTCACCAACGATAATACGTGATGGGTGTAGATTATCGTACAGGGCCTTGCCTTCACGCAAAAACTCCGGTGAGAACATGACGTTTTCGCAGTTCAGCTCTTGCTTAATACGCTCGGTATAGCCAACCGGCACCGTTGATTTAATAACCATCACCGCATCAGGATTGATCTCCATGACGTCTTTGATGACAGATTCTACAGAGCTGGTATCAAAGTAATTATTTTTTGGATCATAATCGGTTGGTGTAGCAATGATGACAAACTCAGCATCTTTGTAAGCCGCTTTATCTGTTGTCGCCCTGAAATTCAGCGCCTTATGTGATAGAAAGTGTTCAATCTCATTGTCTGCAACCCAGGGCGCGAGCACACTTTGTTCAATTTATAACCCAAAGAAGACTCGTGCCCGATAATCATCGTTCCAAGCAGCCTTCTTCAACTTCACTTTTTGGCTTGGTGCACCACATTCGCATTGCTTCAGCATGTTCATCACAAAGCGTCTAAACAACGCTATATTTTCTACAGCACCATCTAGCGTGATCCGTGAGTAATCCTCTTTAAAAACAACATCTAATACGTAATGCTGGCTGTTTTCAATACGCCAATGCTGACGAATGTAGTGGCCTAGCATTTTGTGATTCGGCGACATAGAGCTTATGTAATATGAGGTGTCTACACTTCCTTTTCCGTTGATCACTCGATGCCGCTCCACCGCAATGATGCTTCGTACTGTCGGCCATTTCTCCGCAAGCTCTTTAGGTAACTTAGCCTTTAACTGAAATACATATCTTTCTTCACTGCGGCCATGGTGCTTCTCTTTGATTTCGGTAACTATTTTCTCTTTACCTGCTTCAAAGACAGCTTGAAATTGCTCCACAATAGCCACTCTCAATTTGGGCTGGTTGTTCTTCACTTGAACAACAACGTGAGCCTTTTTCTCTGCAATTTTCTCGAGCGTATCGCGCTGACAATGCAGGGCATCAATGGTGATGACACTGCCTTTTACGTTAATAACATCAAGCATTTGGCGTACAACGTTGATCTCGCCATTTTTGCTCTCAGTCGGCTTTTGACTCAAAACGAGGCCACGTTCAGTGTCGTAGGCGGTAACCAATTGTAACGCTGTTTTTTTGTCATTTCGGTATGAGCCACGCAGCACTTTTCCATCGAATGCGATTATCGGCTTGTGTTGACTAGTGCGTTGCTCGTTAATCCACAGGGCTAATGCCTCTAGCAAAGATTCTGCGACAACTGAACGTAAAATACGGGCTATTGTATGCCGACGTGGAATACCATGTTCAAATGTTCTGTATTTTCTCAGCCAATCTAGTTTGTCTTTCCCAAACAATTCAATATCTTGCCATCCTTCACATCCAGATGCGATGGCGCTAATTACAAGGAACATGACATCGATAAGATCATGCTTCTGATTAATGTCTGACCGAGTGTCTTGGACGACTGATAAGTGTTCGATTAAGTTCAAAATGGCTGTGTGATTGTGGATTTAGCACTATTAGATCATATTTGTTAACAAAGTGCGATCCCGCCCTG
>NZ_JBFRVD010000015.1:0-49849 GCF_041474985.1 Vibrio sp. 10N.222.49.C9
CTTAAGATCCTGTCTATGACTGCCTACTAAGTGAAGCTTGCGTTGCGAATTCTTAACATTATTCTGCAGACGAAACGTTATCTTCTGCTTGTGACACTTTCTTATACTGAACCTTTGAAAAGTCTCTGTTAGGGAATAAAAAGTTCGCTTCGCTACGAATTTGCTCTGCTTTACTTTCTTCTCCTAGGCCTTGATACGCCAGAATCAGATTGCTGTAGAAAGCCGGTCTTGGTTTGCTCTTAATGATCTCCAGTGACCAATCGATGTAAGGCTGTATAAGGCTCGGGTCGGCTTTGTAGAGGCCGATATTAAGGTAAGTGCTGTATATATCCCAATCGTAGCGATCTTTCCACACCACTGGGTTCGTTACCTGCTTAAGAATGTCCGGATTTTTCGGCTTAGACAGTTCAAACTTAGTCAGTACATAGTTGGTGTGCAGGGCGCTCAACATATAAAAACTGACCAAAATAGGGAGCACTAAGCTCAACACTCTAAATAGGGTCTTGCTGATGATACTGAACGACTGTTGATAATGTCGGGAAGAGCGCTGATCTACCCAGTAAATCAATATAATGAATGTTATCCAGTGAATCGCCGAGTGGTAAAAAGGATACTCAAGTTGAGAGTGCAAAAGGATTGGGATAAATAACGCGAGCAGGGCTAGACGTGTTCCCTTTGCTGAACTTGTTATGCGTGACATCACCAATATTGCAGCAATCAAGATTCCGATGATTGGTACAATCCCCCCTTCAACTCCCCAAAACAGGAACTCATTGTGCGGGTGATCCATTGAAGGAAGACCTGGATGATAGTTCGAGTTGAGTTGATGTTGGCGAGCTGTATATAGCGTGTATTCAGACTCAAATTTCCCGTAACCATAACCTGTAAATGGCTTTTCGATCATCATATCTAAAGCTTGCGGGAACGTATAAGCGCGCGGGCTTTCTAGGTTCGCTTTCTTGTTAGCGAGGCTATCAGTCGCACTTAGGCTGATCACCGAAAAAGCGACGACGACACCGACGAGCACTGATGCGCACCATCCGTAGAAGCGTTTCTTGGTCGAGAACTTGTATAGATAGGGCAGAATGCAGATAAACCCAATGACAGCGGCCAACCATCCGGTACGTGATGCAATGATGATCAGCAAGGGCACGGTTAAGGTTGGAGTTAAATACAGTAGGAATGATTCGCTGATTTTATGGTTATATTTAGCCGGCTGCCTTGCTAAAAGGTAAGCGGACAGCACAAAACCAGTAGCAAGAAAGCTTGCCATTACATTCGGTTGTTGAAATATCCCATATGGTCGGTTTGCAGCAGTGTTGTAGCCAAATAGGTTGCCAGGTTCTAATAAGAAATATTGCACATAGCCAAATAGTGCTTGTATAACAACAGCAAGTACAATGAACCACAACATACGTTGCTTGTGTTTATTGCTGAACTTAAATTGCTGCAGCACCACAAATAAGGCAAAGCCCGTCCACAATCCAAGCAAGCGTCCTGACGCTCCTTGAGGTGCAGCATTGCTGTATAAAATGGGTAGTGTGAGTATGATGCAGCTAATCAACAAGCCAATTGTTAATTTGGAATACTTGAGTACTCGATTGGTCGCGAGTTGGTAAAAGCCAATCGCTAGCGTGAAGCTTAGCGCTAGCCAAGTGGTAGGGTTAAAGGATAGAGCAAGGCCCGAACCACCAGGATTCGGCATAAAAAAATGCATAGCTAACAAGAATACAACAGCTAAAGAAGCCAGAAATGCTTTGTTGAGTGGTAGCTGAGTGACCTGATTTTCTAGCTGAGTACCGCTAGTGTGTATTGTTGCCATAAATCCCTAACCTTATAAAAACAGAGCTTGTTCCTTCTGAAACAAGCTCTGTTACTTTAACATTTTTCTGTCTGCCCGCAGGGCGCTATTTTACACCTACTTCAAATTTAACATAGGCTTAAGGAAGCGAGCAGTGTGTGAACCTTCGACTAACGCCACATCTTCAGGTGTACCCTCTGCAACAATCTCACCACCACCTTGCCCACCTTCTGGGCCAAGATCTAGGATCCAGTCTGCTGTTTTAACGACATCTAGGTTGTGCTCAATCACGACAACTGTATTACCGTGATCACGCAGTCTATGTAATACCGTCAGTAGCTGCTGGATATCGTGGAAATGAAGGCCTGTTGTTGGCTCATCGAGAATGTATAAGGTTTTTCCCGTGTCTCGTTTAGACAGTTCACGCGCTAATTTAACACGCTGAGCTTCACCACCAGATAAGGTTGTAGCTGCTTGCCCTAAGCGAATGTAAGAGAGGCCAACGTCCATTAAAGTTTGCAGTTTACGAGCGATAACAGGTACCGGGTTGAAGTATTCACGAGCATCTTCCACAGTCATCTCTAGAACTTCGTCAATGGTTTTACCTTTGTAGCGGACCTCTAGAGTCTCACGGTTATAGCGCTTACCTTTACACACATCACAAGGCACATACACATCGGGTAAGAAGTGCATCTCTACCTTGATTACGCCGTCTCCCTGACAAGCCTCACAACGACCACCACGAACGTTAAAGCTGAATCGACCTGGCTTGTAACCACGAGAACGTGATTCCTGAGTGCCCGCGAATAGTTCACGAATAGGGGTGAAAATCCCTGTGTAGGTCGCAGGGTTTGATCTTGGTGTACGACCGATAGGGCTTTGATCTATGTCGATTACCTTATCAAAATGTTCTAACCCTTTAATCTTTTTGTGCTTTGCTGGAACTGCAGTCGTGGCACCGTTTAATTGAGTGTGGGCGACTTTAAAGAAGGTATCGTTGATAAGCGTTGATTTACCCGAACCTGATACGCCCGTAATACAACTGAACAAGCCAACAGGAATTGTCGCGGTCACATTCTTTAGGTTGTTCCCCGTTGCGCCAACGATCTCGACGACCTTTTTCTTGTCGATAGGCGTTCTCTTTTCAGGCACTGCAATTTCTTTAGCACCGCTCAGGTATTGGCCTGTCAAAGAGTTCGGGTTTTCGATGATGTCTTGCATGGTACCTTCTGCCACCACGTGACCACCGTGCACCCCTGCTCCTGGACCGATATCGATAACATGGTCAGCACAACGAATTGCATCTTCGTCATGTTCCACAACAAGTACCGTATTACCTAAGTCTCTCAGGTGAATTAAGGTTTGCAATAGACGTTCATTATCGCGCTGGTGGAGACCAATTGATGGCTCATCAAGTACATACATAACGCCAACTAAACCGGCACCGATTTGGCTCGCCAAACGAATACGTTGCGCCTCACCACCAGACAGCGTTTCAGCACTGCGTGATAGGTTAAGGTAGTTCAAACCAACGTTGACTAAGAAATGCAGACGATCATTGATCTCTTTCATCACTTTATCTGCGATCTGCCCACGTTGACCGTCTAGCTTCAATTCTTGGAAAAATTGTAGTGCGTCAGCAATGCTAAGTTCAACGATTTCCGGAAGTGTTGTATCACCAATGAAAACATTGCGAGCTTCTAGTCTCAGGCGAGTGCCATCACAGCTAGAACACGACTTGGTTGAGATGTATTTGGCAAGGTCTTCACGCACCGCGCTAGATTCAGTATCACGGTAACGGCGCTCTAAGGTATTTAAAATGCCCTCGAATGGATGACGCTTAACTCGAATATCACCTCGGTCATTGATGTACTTGAATTCCACTTCAGTTCGACCTGATCCTTTTAGAATGATCTCTTGAGTCTTTTTCGGTAGAGAATTAAATGGCGCATACAGATCAAAACCATAATGTTCTGACAGCGACGTTAGCATTTGGAAATAGTAGTAGTTCTTTTGATCCCAACCTTTTATCGCACCTTCAGCAATGCTTAGGTTCTCATCTAAAATCACTCGGCTTGGATCAAAATACTGTTGAACACCAAGACCATCACACGTACCACATGCTCCTGCCGGGTTATTAAATGAGAACAGGCGAGGCTCAAGCTCTTGCATGCTGTAACCACATTTAGGACAAGCGAAGTTAGCAGAGAATACGATCTCTTCTTGATCCGTTTCGTCCATCCAGCCGACGACAGCGATACCGCCAGAGAGCTCTAATGTGGTCTCGAATGACTCGGCTAAACGCTGTTGAAGATCAGGACGAACCTTGAATCTGTCTACCACAACTTCAATGGTGTGCTTCTTATGAAGTTCAAGTGCTGGTGGATCGGATAGATCACAGGTTTCACCATCAATTCGGGCTCGGATAAAGCCTTGCGCAGCTAAGTTTTCCAGTGTTTTAACATGCTCACCTTTGCGCTCTTTGACAATCGGTGCCATCAACATCATCTTTGAGCCTTCAGGCAGTTCTAAGACCTTATCGACCATTTGACTGATGGTTTGTGCTGCTAGAGGGATGTTGTGGTCTGGACAGCGAGGTTCGCCTACTCGCGCATACAATAATCTGAGGTAATCATAGACTTCGGTAATGGTACCGACGGTTGAGCGAGGGTTATGTGAAGTCGATTTTTGTTCTATTGAGATAGCTGGAGACAGACCTTCAATATGGTCGACATCAGGCTTTTCCATAAGAGATAGAAATTGACGAGCGTAAGCAGACAGAGATTCAACATAACGACGCTGACCTTCTGCGTAGAGTGTGTCAAACGCAAGTGACGACTTTCCTGAACCCGATAATCCGGTGATGACAGTCAGTTTGTCACGTGGAATGGTTAGGTTGACGTCTTTGAGGTTATGCGTACGAGCGCCTCTAATTTCTATTTTATCCATCTCAATAGACCATGTAATTTTAAGTGGCTAAAGTATTACATAGAGTGAGATTTGTGCAAAGTTTTACTGGATAAAAAAACAGTAAACAAAAAAAGGGTGACGCTTTCGAGTCACCCTTTAAATCATTTATTACGCGACTAACTCATCGCTACGTATCATTAGTTAGTATGCCAAAACTAGCGATTAAGCTTCTTTTGTTGTTGAGTGCTTACCTAGTTCGATTTGTTGCTGGTCTTTTTTGTATAGATTTTCAAAGCAGTAATTTGTTGCTTCGATATAGCCTTCTACACTACCGCAGTCAAAGCGTTGGCCTTTAAATTTGTATGCTAATACACAGCCTGCTTTGGCTTGTTTTAACAATGCATCGGTAATCTGGATTTCGCCACCTTTACCTGGTTCAGTCTGCTCGATAAGTTCAAAGATGTCTGGAGTCAGAATATAACGACCAATGATCGCTAGGTTGCTTGGTGCTGTACCTTGCTCTGGCTTCTCTACCATGTCATCAACTCGGAAAAGGTCATCTTTGATCATTTCGCCAGAGATAACACCGTACTTGTGAGTCTCTTCTTCTGGAACTTCTTGTACAGCAACAATAGAACAGCGGAACTGTTTGTATAGCGCAACCATCTGAGCTAGCACGCCTTGTTGCTCGTTCACACAAAGGTCATCAGCAAGTACTACTGCGAACGGTTCATCGCCTACAAGTTCGCGACCCGTTAAAATAGCATGGCCAAGGCCTTTCATCTCACGTTGACGAATGTAGGTGAAGTTTGCCGCTTCAATCGTTTCACGGATATTAACCAATAGGTCTTCTTTATTGGTGCCGCTAATCTGGTGCTCAAGCTCGTAGTTTTTATCAAAGTGATCCATGATCGAGTGCTTACCACGTCCAGTAACGATGCACATTCCATCCATACCAGCTTCGATAGCTTCCTCTACACCGTATTCAATCAGAGGCTTGTTTACTACAGGCATCATTTCTTTAGGCATTGACTTGGTTGCAGGTAAAAAACGTGTACCGTAGCCAGCTGCCGGGAAAAGGCACTTTTTGATCATGATAAGACCCTTTATCTATAATAATTATTGATTCAACCTGAGTGGTTGATATTTCTGAGGGCAACTCTAGCATAAGTTATGTCGAAAATTCAGCAACAATAGCCATGGTTTACTAGAGCTTCCCTCAAAATTATCGTCAGACTAAGAGGTGGGTCGATTATGCAAGCAGGTTCTGGTTTGCCCATGCTATCGCTTGAACTCTATTTTTTACCGCAAGCTTACGGAATATTTGATAGAGGTGAGATTTAACCGTGAACTCACTAATAAACAAGTCATCGGCGATTTGTGTGTTTGAAGACCCGGATTGAAGACAGCGAATCACCTGGATCTCACGAATGGTTAAATCAACATTGGTTGGTGTGGTGTTGGTATTGACCATATTGCGATAATAAAACAACAGTTGATTGGTTACCTTCCTTGGCAGCCAGTTATCGCCATCAATGACTTCTTGAAGACCACGAGCAATCTTGTCCTTTTGTTCAGTGTTGTAAAAGAGTCCTTTTAGTACCCCATAGGTAAGAAGCTCTGAGGTTGGAAGTTGCTGGGGGACATTGAATAAAATGATTTCGTGATTTTTCCACATAACAGTCAGGTTAGGACAAATAATCAGTAGTTGTGGTACCTCTCTGTAATCGACGAGCAAGATCCGGTTACTCTGCTTTCTATCAACTAGCATTAATTCGTCGGGTGTCATTTTGTAGAGAACAATAGATAAATGCTTTTCTATCTCTTTTACATGTAGATAGGTATCGTTTGGGTCGATGCACAGAAAGTGTAAAGTGCGAGCGTATCTTGATTTTCTCATTGAAACGTCCTGTTTGAGTGGGATTAGATTCCACGTTGTCATGCAGGCTTTAGCTTCTCTAGCGCCTTGATAGTGACTTGCGTTGAATATCAATTATCAAAGTAAATGAGTGGTTTGTAAGTGGAGAAAAAAGCAACATCGCTCTGAATATCATGATTTGTTACGTTTTTATTCTTTGTAGTGAGGAGAGAATAGGAATGCGATTTATCACTGTAGAAAAGCATGCTATTCTTGTGCGCTAAAATTTTCTGAGACTATGAATTTAGACGGAGCAAATCATGGCTAGCCGTGGAGTTAACAAAGTTATATTAGTGGGTAACCTAGGTAATGACCCTGAAATTCGTTACATGCCAAATGGCGGCGCAGTAGCGAACATTACCATTGCAACGTCAGAGTCATGGCGTGATAAAGCAACTGGCGAGCAGCGTGAAAAAACAGAATGGCACCGTGTTGCTCTGTTTGGCAAGCTTGCGGAAGTTGCTGGTGAGTACCTACGTAAAGGTTCTCAAGTTTACATTGAAGGTCAACTTCAAACACGTAAATGGCAAGATCAAAGCGGTCAAGATCGCTACACAACTGAAGTGGTTGTTCAAGGCTTCAATGGTGTAATGCAAATGCTTGGCGGCCGTGCTCAAGGTGGTGCTCCTGCTCAAGGTGGCATGGGTAACAACCAACAGCAAGGTGGTTGGGGTCAGCCACAGCAGCCACAACAACAGCAACAACAATACAGTGCTCCCGCTCAACAGCAGCCAAAAGCACCTCAACAAGCTCCTCAGCAGGCTCAACCTCAATATAATGAGCCGCCAATGGATTTTGATGATGACATCCCATTCTAGTCCCTGTTTTTAATATATTATAAAGACAGTATTAAATTGGAAAAAGCCGCGTTCATCGCGGCTTTTTGTTACCTACAATTCTTAACGCTTTATTTACAACGTCAATTTATAGTATAAGTAGCAATACGGTATAATGTGAGTTGAAAAGGATTTCGTTATTCATGAGATATACCCCGACACTAAAATTGAGCACTCGATTGGTCGCATTTGTCACCGTGATAGTGATCAGCGCGATGTTCATTCTTTTTATTGGTGGCACACTTTCCTTTAAGCGTATTGGACAGGAATATTTAGACCATTATTTGGTTGGCATTGTCGACGTTGTAGATAAAGAGATGGAAGACCCTGACGCCGCGTATTCAATGCAGCGTTGGATGCCTAAGATGTTGCAGGCGAGCAATATTGTTGAGATGAAACTCTCGAACAAGACCGGCATCGTTTATCGTTTCAAAGATACCTCCCCACAAATTGATCCCAATCGTCTTTATGAGAAAAGCTTCATTTTAGAGCGTAATGAAGGCTACCGAATCGAATTTAAAGCACTTCCTCCTTATATTGGCTACAACTACTCAATGGAAGCGATGTGGTCAATTACTTTGGCTGTCGCATTGGTTCTGTTCTGTCTTGCTCGCGGTGTTCGTTGGTTGAAAGAACAACTCATGGGTTCTGAAATCTTGGAAGAGCGAGGAAGAATGATCTTGGCCGGTCAGGTTGAAGCTCATGCAAAGGGAGATGAGCGAGAGTGGCCTTATACCGCAAGCGAAGCCTTAGATGTATTGATTGAAGAGCTACAAGATGCTCGTCAAGAACGAAGTCGCTTTGATACCTTTATTCGTACCCATACTTTCCTAGATAAACTCACGGGAACGGCAAACCGAGTTTTATTCGATAATAAGCTGGAATCGGCACTGCATGAAAGTGGTGCTCGAGGCGGTGTGTTACTGATACGTATCGACGAATGGGAGCAAGTTAGTGATGCTAACGATAAGCAAACCACAGACGGCTTTATTATTGAAGTCGGTGAAGTACTGTCGAATATCGTTCAACGCTATCCCGATGTCATTTTTTCTCGCTATTACGAAGCGGACTTTGCTGTATTTATCCCTCATCAGGGCGCAAAAGATATTGCTACCTTGGCTGCTCAGTGTTTAAGGCAGTTAGATAAGCTAACTCCGCCAGAGCCTTTAGAGTCGGATAACTGGTGTCATATTGGTGTGACCATGTATACCGAAGGTGAGCGTCATAGCCAGATCATGGATGAAACGGAAACGGCACTAAAGAGTGCTCAGTTAGAGCGTATTAATAACTGGAGCCGTTACCCGAAAGAGAATAAGAATGAGCTTGATAGAGGCAGTGTTCGTTGGAGAACATTACTTGATAAAGCGCTGCTTCCTGAAAATTTAGTAATCTTTGCTCAGCGGTGTTATCTTATGCCGGAATCTGGTCAAGTTAATGAATTGCATAGAGAAATATTTACTAGAATTCAGGATCCTGACAAAGGTTTATTGAAATCGTCTCGATTTATGCCTGCGGTAGAGCAAGTGGGTTATCAAGCTCAAATGGACCAATCGGTTCTAAAGGTTGTGTTGAAATCGTTGAAAGAATCAACTCAACCTATCAACTATTCAGTGAATCTGAATGTTACCCCGTTTGCTAATAAACAGCACTTTAAGTGGTTTAGGAGTGAGTTGTTACAGCTCTCTGCTCAACACCGCTCTCAGCTTGCGTTTGAGTTTCCAGAAGGGCACTTGATTGCTCATCTTGATTATATGAGACCGGTGGCAAAGATGTTGCGAGGTTTAGGGTGTAAAGTTGTGGTTGGCCAAGCTGGGCGAACCATTGTTAGCACTCACTATATAAAGGATTTGAAGGTTAATTATATTAAGCTTCATCGAAGCCTAATAAAGAAAATCGACCAAAGGCATGAGAACCAACTGTTTGTTCGCAGCTTAATTGGGGCGTGTGGTGATTCTCCAACTCAAGTTATTGCCGTTGGAGTCGAGACAAAACAAGAAAAGAATACCTTGATAGAGTTAGGCATTAACGGCTATCAAGGGAGATATTTCGACGAAGAACAACAAATTATCCCTTTGCCTAATCAAGCAGAAAAAGCCGCGAAAGCGGAATCTGTTGTCAAAGTTGGACGAAGAAATCGATGGCGTAAGAGTAGTAGTTAAGAATGAATTTTAAAGCGATTTTAGACAAAATAAAGCCAACGAATAATAAAGGTAGCTCGCAAGTTGTCTTGCTGGGCAATGACGCCATTTATATTTCATCGACAGAACAGGATCCTCAAGTAGCCAGCATTCCCGTGGTTAATGGGGACTGGGAGAGTGCGCTAAAAAAATCGCTTAGCAGTGAGGCGCTTACCAGTAATAGCGTCCAACTGATTGTCTGTGCTAACTACTACCAAACCTACCAAATTGATAAACCGGACATTCCAGAGAGTGAATGGTCGGTAGCACTGCCTTTTTTACTCAAAGATCTTGTTTCAGAAAGAGTCACGGAAATTACTGCGAGTGCGGTCGCGTTACCAACGTCGAACAAGCTGCAAGTATATGTCCTGCCTAAAAAGCTGTTGGACAAGCTTTTGAATATCACTAATTCGGCTCAGGTTGAATTAATAGGTGTTGCTCCTGAAGATGAAATCTGGGGTTACAGTGCAGGCGAACTGTCTAATTTCATTCTTTTACAACGTAGCGTCAATTCACACTTTAAATTGGGTGCGTTTGTCGAAAATACCGTTTGTTTTCAAAGAACCATCCGCAGTGTTGTGCCACCTTTAACGGGTGTTGCGTCAAGTGCTCTGCAGTTAGATGGCCTCGCTTTAGAGCTTCAACGCTCGATTGATTACCTTTCTTCTCAAATTAAAGGCACCCAGCTTCACCAGCTTAAAATCTGTTGTGACGAAGAAGATGAAGCAGAGTTACAAAGTGCCTTAAACAGTACATTGAGCTCGACAGTTTCACTGTTGGTTGAAGGTGAGCGTGATAATTCAGAGAGTTTGTTGCTTAAACTTGCAGCTGAAAAAGAGACGTTTAAGGTCAATCTTTACCCTGAACACCTTAAGCCTAAAAAAGAATATTTTACGCTGACCAATGTTGTTGCGAGCTGGGGAGTAGTTTGTGTTTTGATGCTTGGTGGTTACTTCGCAATGCAGTATCAAGTTTCTAATCTAGATAAAGAGCTAACAGCCCTGCAACAAGACTCGAATCAACTTAACAAGCAAGTTAACCAATTGAATAGTAAGTTAACTCAGCATAAACCGTCTCCAGAGAAAGTCGCGGCGGTTGCGCGTCTCAAACGTGAGACTGAGGCTAAAAAAGAGGCTTTGAAGGCTGTTGGACAATACGACGAATCCCAACAAGTCGGGTATTCTGGCGTCATGAATTCCTTAGCTAAATTAGGCCGAAATGACATTTCTCTTTCGCACATCTACATGACCCACGATACTTTAGATCTTAGTGGCTTGGCTCGTAACGCAAATGTCGTTCCGAACTGGATTGGTCAGTTTAAAAGTGAGCTTAATTTAGTCGGACGCACTTTTGAAAAACTAAAAATTGGCCGTAATGATCAGGATGTGGTGACGTTTGAGCTAAGTACTCGTCGGGAGAGTAAATAATGCAGCAGTGGAACCAGCTGAGCGATAAGTTTCTTGCATTAAGTCAAAGAGAAAAATGGCTACTTTTTGTGTGTGGTTTTGTTGGCCTATCGATGTTGTTGTTCACCTTATTGGTTGAGCCTGCGTATCTCGATCTACAAGCTAAAAATGCCAAGGCGAGCAGCCTGACTCAATCGAATCAAAGGCAGCAAGGTGAGTTACTTGTTCTGCAAGCTCAGTTAAACAAAGACCCAGACAAAGAAATTAATCGAGAGTACAAAAAGCTGCTGGTGGAGAGCCAAGATCTCTCTCTTCAGCTTTCTCAGATTGTTGATGGATTAATCACACCTTCTCAAATGTCGCAGTTACTGGAGAGCGTTCTTAACGCCGGTAATGGACTAAAGCTTGAATCGCTAGAGTCATTAAAACCAGAAGCGATTTCGAACAATAAAGAGACCAGCGAATATTCAGGCTACTTTCTTCACCCTGTAAGAATGGAGCTAACCGGCAGTTACTTTGATATCTCAGCTTACCTTCAAGCACTTGAGTCTCTACCTGTGAGTTACTACTGGCGCACATTTGAATACTCAGTAGAAGAATATCCTAAAGCTCGACTGGTGTTCGAGGTTTACACATTAGGTACTAGACAGGAGTTTATCGGTGGTTAGAACTCTTTTGTTGTCCTTGCTATTTAGTAGCTCTTTTGTGTGGGCTGAGCAAGATCCCACGGCGCCATTAGGCTGGCTTTCACCTCAACAGAAAACGGCGCCTGCTAAGAAAGCACCAACTCGTTATCGCTTGCCTTCTTTAGAAAGCATCGTGTGTAAGGGAGATACGCCTTGCTATGCGATTATGAATGGTCAGATTCTCGGACAAGGGGAAACGATCAGAGGGTACCGAGTTAAGAACATAGATCCAGAATACGTCACTCTGCAGAGAAGCTCTAAGCAGTGGAAATTAGAGATGTTCTCTTTAGATGTTAAGAATAATTAAGGTTAGAGTGAAGACATGCGTAAACTTGTAGTAGCAATCCTAGTGTCATCTTTAGTCGGCTGTTCGATGGGGCATAGAGATCCTGTTGAGATTAAAGAGTCTTTAAACGAATCAATTAATGAAGCCAATAGCAGAGCGCTTCATGAGCTGCCTTCGTCGGTTCAAGATGACCTTATGCCTCAGCTTAATTCTGACTCGATGTCTCCGGGGATGGAAACGGTTAAGCGTTTTCGTATTCAGGCAAAAGGCGTTGAAGCGAGAACTTTTTTTGCCAGCTTAGTGAAAGGTACGGAATATAGTGCGGCTATTCACCCAAGTGTGTCTGGAAACCTTACGCTTAATCTAACGGACGTGACGTTAGATGAGGTACTGGCTGTTGCTCAAGATATGTATGGCTACGATATTGAAAAGCGTGGCAAAGTGATTCAAGTTTATCCTGCCGGTCTTCGCACCGTAACGATCCCTGTCGATTACTTACAAGTTAAGCGTTCTGGTCGCTCACTAACGACGATCACCACCGGTACGATCTCTAACTCAGATTCGAATTCATCGAGCTCTTCAAACTCGAACTCAAACTCGTCAAATTCATCTAACTCTTCTAATTCATCAAACTCGACATCGAATGGTGGTACAGAGATTGAAACGACCTCTGAAAGTGATTTTTGGCCACAGCTTGAAGCGGCGGTTGCTCACTTAATTGGCTCGGGCGATGGGCAAAGCGTTGTCGTGACCCCGCAAGCGAGTGTGATTACAGTGCGTGCTTACCCTGACGAAATTCGTGAGGTTCGAGAGTTCTTAGGTATTTCTCAAAAACGCCTGCAGCGTCAAGTTATCCTAGAAGCCAAAATCATGGAAGTAACCTTGAGTGATGGTTACCAACAAGGTATTAGCTGGTCTAATTTATCTAAGTCGATTGGCAGCGGCGGTGTGGTAATTGATCGACCTGGTGGAACTTTGCCTCCATTAGATGCGATCAGCTCTTTGTTAGGCGGGCAAACCAACGTAACGATCTCAGATGGCAGTTTTGAAGCGGTATTGAGCTTTATGGATACTCAAGGTGACCTGAACGTTCTATCAAGCCCACGAGTCACAGCTGCAAACAACCAGAAAGCGGTTATCAAAGTGGGTACTGACGAATACTACGTGACGGATTTATCTAGCGCGGTAGGCAGTGGTGACAACGCGAACGTTGCACCTGAGGTTGAGTTAACTCCGTTCTTTTCGGGTATCTCCTTAGATGTGACCCCTCAGATAGATGATAAAGGTAGCGTATTCTTACATGTTCACCCAGCCGTTATTGAGGTCGAGGAAGAAGTGAAAGAGCTCAACCTTGGTTCTACAACGGGTGTGGTGCAGCTTCCTTTGGCGAAAAGCTCTATTCGTGAGTCTGACTCAGTGATTCGAGCTCGAGATGGCGATGTGGTTGTTATTGGTGGTTTGATGAAATCCAACACCAGTGATGTGACCTCTAAAGTTCCATTCCTCGGTGATATTCCAGCCTTAGGTCATTTGTTCCGTAATACCAATCAGTTAACGCAAAAAACTGAGCTCGTGATCTTGCTTAAGCCAACGATCGTGGGTGTGAATACTTGGCAAAATGAGTTGGAGCGTTCACGTGATCTTCTTCAGCAGTGGTTCCCTGATGAAGAGTAATTGCTTACTTTTTCAATATAGAGTGGCAGTGTCTCACTAAGCTAGGTCGTCGTATGTATCAAGCTCACTTTGGTTTTGAACAACTGCCATTTACCTTAACGCCGAATACCGATTTCTTCTATGGTTTAGCGCCTCATTTCGAAGCGATTCAGACGGTAATCTCGGCGTTGGAAATGGGTGAGGGCGTGATTAAGGTGACCGGAGAAGTAGGCACTGGAAAAACCATGGTTTGCCGGATGTTGGTCAATCACCTACATGACTGTACAGCTCTGATCTACTTACCAAACCCTGTGTTATCAGGGGCAGACTTGCGCCAGGCGGTTGCAACAGAGCTTGGTTTAGCTGTCGATAATGAAGCAACCTTGGTTGATAACATTCAGCATAAGCTCATTGAATTGCACAATTCTGGTTTAAGAGTGGTGGCTATTCTTGATGAAGCTCAGGCTCTATCGGATGAAGCGCTCGAAACATTAAGGTTGTTTGGTAACCTTGAAACGGAAGATAAAAAACTGCTGCAGATTGTCTTATTAGGTCAGCCAGAATTGGATGCTCGATTAGAGGCGTACCACCTAAGGCAGTTTCGCCAAAGAATCACATTTAGTTCGACACTGAGACCGCTGAATCTCGATGAAACGGTGGCTTATATTGATAATCGAATCGCTAAATCTGGTGGTAGCCCTGAGTTATTCAGCTTGAATCAAAAAAAGGCGATCTGTCGTTCGTCGTTAGGTATCCCTAGATTGATAAACCAACTTTGCCATAAGGCTCTATTGCTTTCGTTCAGTGAAGATAAGAAAAGTATCGACAACCAACATCTTTTTTCAGCTATGCATGAAACGTACGATGTGTGTAAGCCTAAATTTAAAACGCCAATACTGTGGGGTTGGAATTAATTATGAGCGTCATTAACAACGCCTTGTCTGAATTGGCAAAGAAAAAATCAGCGACTTCGATTGAAGCGGCAGTCGTACCTAAAGTAAAAACGCGTTCCCCCCTAGTTTGGGTTGTTGCGGGTTTTACTTTGAGTTTAGCGATGGGCGGCTGGGCGATATCGCAAGGCCCTGTGATTGATCAGTCTATTGTTGAGCAGTCAATCTCAACTCGAGATTTACAGGTTCAAGTCTCTGTCGTTGATGATTCAAATGGCATTCAGGAAGTTGCTCAACCTATCTCATCGCCAACTAAGAAATTGGTGACACTAGACTCTGCGATCCTTTCAACAGAAAACACTGCGATGGCAAAAAGCGCTCAATCTAAGCCTAGTGTTTCCGAATCAGTTGTTATGTCTGCCCCAAAAGCGACAAAACAACAAACACCGGCTAAAGCTCTAAGCGTGCCTGAAACGACTAAGACTGAAATTCCCCAACCGATTTACGTTGCTAGTGTGGCAAAAAAAGCCCCTGCGTCTATCTCTAATGAGCCTGTAGCCTCTGGTGATTCAGAAAATAGCGGAATGTTGATCGAACAGGTTGAGTTAACTCCGGAACAGCTATCTGTGAATGCACAAGGTCGAGCTCAGAAAGCGCTTGATGCGAACGATCTTACTGGTGCGTTGAAGGGCTACACTGAAGCTCTACGCTACACGCCACGAAATGAAGATGTCCGTCAGAAACTTGCGATTCTCTATTTTGGTAAAGGCGATACTCGCAAAGCCTATGAGCTTTATCAGTCTGGAATTAAGCTCAACATCAACAGTGAAAAATTGCGATTAGGGTTATCTAAACTGCTGGTTAAAGCGAATCAATCAGAAGCGGCGCTGAGCCCTTTAGTACACATGCCTCCGCATCCAACTCAAGAGTATCTAGCAATGCGTGCGGCGTTGAGCCAAAAATCACAGCAAGAAGAAATCGCACTCGAGAGTTACCAAAAGTTGGTTGAGGTCGATTCAGATAATGCTCGCTGGTGGTTAGGCTTAGCGATTCAGCAAGAACGTCAACTCGATTTCACAGCTGCTAAAGCGTCATACCAAGGTGCGTTAACCAGAGTCGGTATCTCATCTCAATCACAAAGCTTTGTGCGTGACCGGTTAAAAATACTCAATGCTTTAGAGGAGAGCGGCGATGCAAATTAGATTAAGAAAAAGACTTGGTGATTTGCTTGTCGAAGAAGGCATTATCACTGAGGCTCAAGTTGAACAAGCACTGGCCGCTCAGAAAAGTACTGGGCGTAAGCTGGGTGATGCGCTAATTGAGCTTGGCTTCTTGTCAGAACAGCAAATGCTGAGCTTTTTGTCGCAGCAGTTAGCGATTCCTCTTATTGATTTAAGCCGAGCCGTTGTCGATGTTGAAGCAGTACAGCTTTTACCCGAAGTACATGCTCGTCGCCTTCGTGCATTGGTTATTGGACGCCAAGGTGACACTTTGCGTGTTGCAATGAGTGACCCTGCGGATCTGTTTGCCCAAGAGTCTTTGCTTGGTCAGCTCGGCGATTACGCGCTTGAATTCGTTGTTGCTCAAGAAAGGCAATTGGTTGATGGCTTCGATCGCTATTATCGAAGAACCAAAGAGATTGCCTCGTTTGCTGAGCAACTTCACGCTGAACACCAAGTTAATGATGCTTTTGATTTCGATATCGCTGAAGAAGACAGTGATGAAGTTACCGTCGTTAAGCTGATCAACTCACTATTTGAAGATGCTATTCAGGTTGGTGCTTCGGATATCCATATCGAGCCAGATTCAAACGTATTGCGTCTTCGTCAGCGTATTGATGGTGTGCTGCATGAAACATTGCTGAATGAAGTGAATATTGCTTCAGCACTTGTACTGCGCTTGAAGCTGATGGCAAACCTCGATATTTCAGAGAAACGTCTTCCTCAAGACGGCCGATTTAATATCCGAGCTAAAGGTCAGTCGGTTGATATTCGTATGTCGACCATGCCAGTACAGCACGGTGAATCAGTGGTTATGCGTCTTCTTAACCAATCAGCGGGCCTACGTAAACTAGAAGAGTCGGGCATACCGAGTGATCTGTTGGTTCGTCTGCGTCAACAATTGCGCCGTCCACATGGCATGATTTTGGTTACCGGCCCAACCGGCTCAGGTAAAACAACAACCTTATACGGCGCGTTAAGTGAATTAAACGAACCGGGTAAAAAGATCATTACTGCGGAAGACCCGGTGGAATACCGCCTACCTCGTGTGAATCAAGTTCAGGTAAACCCTAAGATCAATCTCGATTTCTCTACTATCTTGAGAACCTTTCTACGTCAGGATCCCGATATTATTCTTATCGGTGAGATGCGTGACCACGAAACCGTTGAGATAGGCTTGAGAGCTGCACTGACCGGCCACTTAGTATTAAGTACGTTACATACCAATGATGCGGTAGACAGCGCGTTGCGTATGATGGATATGGGTGCTCCGGGTTACTTGGTCGCGAGCGCTGTTCGAGCAGTAGTCGCACAGCGATTAGTTCGTAAAGTGTGTACAGATTGTAAGGTTGAGGATGAGTTAGATGAACCTCGCAAGCAATGGCTGAGCGTCCGTTTCCCTAACCAAGTAGGTGTGCCGTTTATGAAAGGCCGTGGTTGCCAGAACTGTAACTTAACGGGTTACCGCGGGCGAATTGGTGTATTTGAAATGTTGGAGCTAGAGCAAAACATGATGGATGCACTGAGAGCTAATGATGCGGTAGGTTTTGCTCAAAAGGCGAGACAGTCTGAAAACTATAAACCGTTATTGGCTTCTGCGATGGAATTGGCTCTGCAAGGTGTCGTGAGTCTTGATGAGATAATGCATCTTGGCGAAGGTGATGCGTCCGGTGCCACTGACCCAATTTATCTGTAGGGGTAGAATGATATGCCAACGTATCGTTATGTAGGTCGCAGCTCTGATGGTAGTCAAGTAAGTGGGCAATTAGACGCGAATAACGAAGATCTTGCTGCTGAAAGCTTGATGAGTAAAGGGATCATTCCAACCTCTATCAAACTGGGCAAAAGTGGTGGTTCAGTCTTAGATATGGATGTATCGAGTCTGTTCTTTCCGAGTGTACCGTTAGAGGTGTTGGTTCTGTTTTGTCGACAGTTATACAGCCTAACCAAAGCGGGTGTACCACTATTAAGATCGATGAAAGGCCTCACTCAAAACTGCGAAAATAAGCAGCTGAAAGCCGCCTTGGAAGAGGTGGTTGCTGAGCTAACTAATGGTCGCGGCTTAGCGGCGTCAATGCAGATGCACCCAAAGGTATTCAGTCCGTTGTTTGTCTCGATGATTGGCGTTGGTGAAAACACAGGCCGTCTAGATCAGGCTTTACTGCAATTAGCTGGATATTACGAACAAGAAGTTGAGACTCGCAAACGAATTAAGACTGCGATGCGTTACCCAACATTCGTGATCAGTTTTATCTTGATTGCAATGTTCATTCTTAACATCAAGGTTATTCCACAGTTCTCAAGCATGTTTGCGCGCTTTGGTGTCGACTTGCCGCTGCCTACTCGTATCTTGATTGGTATGTCTGAGTTCTTTGTGAATTACTGGGGCTTAATGCTTGGAGTGATCTTTGGTCTTATCTTCGCTTTTAAAGCTTGGGTGAAGACAGACAAAGGCTTGGAAAAGTGGGATCGATTACGCTTAAAAATGCCGGTCATTGGCGGGGTAGTGAATCGAGCACTGTTGTCACGCTTCTCGCGTACTTTTGCTTTGATGCTTAAAGCGGGTGTTCCACTGAACCAGTCGCTAGCGCTTTCGGCGGAAGCTTTAGATAACCGTTTTCTAGAGTTGCGAGTTCAAGCCATGAAATCGGCCATTGAAGCCGGTAGTACGGTTTCGTCGACCGCGATTAACAGCGAAATTTTCACACCGCTCGTGATACAAATGATCTCCGTCGGTGAAGAGACGGGTCGTATTGATGAGCTATTACTTGAAGTGGCTGATTTTTATGACCGCGAAGTCGATTACGATCTGAAAACCTTAACCGCCAGAATTGAACCCATTTTGTTAACCATCGTTGCAGGCATGGTGCTGATTTTGGCGCTAGGTATCTTCTTGCCGATGTGGGGAATGTTGGATGCGATCAAAGGCTAGGGAATGCTAAATAACCTACAACGCTCACGTTTTGTTATTTGGACAGTGGTTATTCTTTTTCTTATTGTCGGTGTGCTTTCGGCATTCAAAACGGTAGAAGAAGAAGCGACTAACACGGCATTTATCGTCGCGAGCAAGCGGATTTTAGAGCAAGCCAATTTGTTCAAACAGCAGTATTTGTTATCGGGTGCTGGGCAAGAAGAAGGCTCGGAACCCCCAAAGATCTACAGCAGAACTGGATGGATAATGCCTATCCAAGGTACGGAGAGAGACTGTAACTATTGGCTGGATCAATTATATCCTCAAGGGAGCATTTTAGGGCTAAGCTCTCCAAGAGTTGAAGATAAAAGTGATAACATACACTTTCACTGTAGTTATCATTATGCTGATAAATATCAGGTAGATATATTACTCGAAAGAGAAAGGTTTAGTGTAAAAGCCAATATTTTGGCTTTGTGAAAATATTGACAGTTTTTTTATGGTTTTATACGAGCGCGAATGTATAATGCGCGTTAATAATTAGATGAGTAGGTAGAAAATGCTTAAGAATCAAAAGGGTTTCTCCCTTGTCGAATTAGTCATAGTGATCGTGGTCGTTGGTTTATTGGCGGTGGCTGCTTTACCTCGCTTTCTCGATGTGACAGATGAAGCCAAGAAATCAAGTATTGAAGGTGTTGCTGGTGGCTTTGCAACCGCAGTACTATCGGCAAGAGCACAGTGGGAAGCAGAAGCTAGGCCATCAGAGAAGATAGGTGTTGAAACATACAATACTGTAAATTATGATGGTGTTGATTTTTGGTTAACGAGATCAAAGAACAGTAACAATGTCGATACCGATTTTAGAGATGGCTATCCGTGGACTCTGAACAATAATTCGAGCACTGCTCCACAAGATATTTCAGATGAAACATGTTCTGAGTTGATGGAAAACTTGCTGCAAAATCCACCTAAAGTAGGTGCGGTTTCAGATGTCGCTAATGACTCAAATTACAAATATTCAGCGCAAGCGAATTCAGGTGATGCAACCTGTACTTACGTTCAATTAGAAGGTAGTACAGAACATGAATTTGTTTACGAAATTAAAACTGGTCGTGTGACCGTAACTTTGCAGTAAGTCTGCGTAAAATTAAACATAGAGAGAGCTTAACTATGAAAAGACAAGGCGGTTTCACCCTAATCGAACTAGTGGTTGTAATTGTTATTCTAGGTATTCTTGCTGTAACTGCGGCACCACGTTTCCTAAACCTGCAAGATGATGCTCGCACTGCAACATTAGAGGGCTTACGTGGGGCTGTAGCAGGAGCCATGGGGATCTCTTATGGTAAAGCGGCAATCAACGGCATTGAAGCTACAACATATACTGCTTTTACTGATGATAATCCAGGTACTGTAGTTGAAGGTATAGCACATAGTTTTGGTTACCCTGTTGCTGTTAACGATGAAACTGCTAACCAAGGCGGTATCATGCAAACCTTAGATGTATCAAATGAGTTCGTGGTTTTAGATAGCTCTGAAGATGATGCAACTGACCCTACAAATACTACTATTGACATTGGTATAGACGGATACACTGTGCAATGTGTTCAGTATACAGCAGCTATTGATGCGAATACGCCTGCGACTGTATTGATTGTTGATGGTGCCGATGGAAACTGTGGTTTATAATCTCCAGTGAATATTATCTAGATTTTAGGCCGGCTTTTGTCGGCCTTTTTCTTCCTATCGCTCATAAATATTAAAACTATTCATATACATAAGATCGTAAACTTCGTTATCTTGTATAATCAGTATTCGCTTGGCAGTTAGAGGCTCATTATGGATAGCAGCCCCATACCCAAAGGCTTTACTCTAGTAGAGCTGATCATCGTTATCATTATCCTCGGTATTGTTTCTACCTTTGCCGCGAGCCGCTTCGTAGGTACCTCTAGCTATTCCACTTTTACTGCGCAAGAACAAGCTACCTCTGTTATTCGCCAAATCCAAGTCAATCGAATGCAATCGAATGTTTCCGCTGCTAATGATAGCTTTCGCCTTGCTATTAATGATGACTGTTTAGGTTCCGTAACAGCTTGTCGTTTAGACCTGTCAAATAGTGCTCAGAAATCACAAGCCGATGCGCGTAGTGATTATGTGCGTATATCAGATATAACGTTTTCTCCAGCGAATACTGTTATCGACTTTGATTTATTGGGAAACCCTTCAGTAAGTGCTGGAGTGGACATTACGATTAACTCAACCACTTCGAGCAATAGCGCCCAAGTCTGTATTAATTCTCAAGGTTATGTACGTGAGGGAGCATGTCTATGATTCGCTCACGTGGTTTTACTCTGATTGAAAGCATTGTTGTGATTATCGTTTTGGGTATTGCGATGGTCACGATTACCAGTTTTTTAGCACCACAAGTGGCAAGTTCAGCAGACCCACAATATCAAAACCGTTCCGTGGCCTTAGGTCAGAGTTTGATGAATCAAATTTTGGCTAGAGGATTTGATCACAGCAGTGATTTTGATGGTGGGATAATGCGTTGTGGTGATGCAGGTGCGACTGCTTGTTCTGCGCCTAATGAACTTGGTGTTGATGGCTCAGAGGCAACGCCCGCTGCTTTTAATGATGTCGATGATTATATTGGCTGTTGGTACACCGATACCACTGAATCAGCATGTGTATCTCCTATTAAGTACCCACTTGCTAATATCCTAGATGAAAATATTGAAGGCAGTTATGCCAATTTTAGAGTTGAAGTCTCCGTATTTTACGATCAAAACATGGATGGTATTAACGATAATGCTATTGGCACGATGAAGCGTGTTGAGTTACAGATCTTTGGTGGCAACAACCGCTACAGCGTTATCGCTTACAAGGGGAACTACTGATGAAGCAACGTGGTTTTACCTTAATTGAGATGATTGTAACGATTGTCGTCGTAGGTGTGATTGGCTTAGCAATCGCTGGCTTTGTTGAATACGGCATGAAAGGTTATGTCGACACTATCGATAGACAAAAGGTGCAAGTAAAAGGGCAGTTTGTTGTTGAGAAAATGTCGCGAGAAATCAGTCACGCGGTCCCTAATAGCTTTACTGAAGATCAGACTTTTTTACCTACACTTGCTTTTGATAGAAAGTGTCTTTCATTCTATCCGATCAAATATTCCGGTTTTTATCACTTCGATGAACTAGGCAATCAGTTGGACTTCATTGTTGGTCAAGATGCCCCAAGTCTCTCTGTAGGAGACTATCTTATTATAAATCCTAGTAGTTTTAATGATTTGGCAGTGGAATCCAATAAACGAATTGACGTTTCGGGTGCGGTGCAAAATACCAACTCTTTCAGTATTACAGCTTTGAGTCTTGTGAGTGAGTCGATCGCACAACGACATTATATCTATGAAAACAAGAATTATGTCAGCTTCTGTATAGTGAACAATACTATCGAAGGACAAGGTGTTATTGAACGAAATGGCATAAGGGTCACAGATAGCGTTAACTATACAAAAAGTAACTTCCGTTACGAAGAGCCAAGTTTACAAAAAGGTGGCGTGATTCACATCGATCTTGTACTTGAGCAAAACAACGAAGTAAGTGTTTACCAACAAGATGTGCAGGTACTTAATGCGCCATAGTAAATCATCTCAAAAAGGCAGTGTTTTGGTCGTCGTAGTATTTGTTATTGTGGTGATGGGCTTCCTCGCGACTTCTTTAGTGCAAGTTCAGTGGTCAAATCACGATACATTGACACGTAAACAACTGGGAACTCAGGCTTGGCTTTTAGCGCATTCTGCAAATGAGTGGGCACTTACTCAAGTTTATCCATTAACTGTTTCGCCTGCGGTTTCAACCAGTGTGAGCACCGTCTGTGGTAACTTAAATTCAAACCAAGTGAGTAGTGGGATGTCGACTATCTGTGCAGTTGAAGAGTTAACTTGTACTCCGATCGGAATTTTAGATGATGTTGGTTTTTTTAAGATTGAATCAACAGCCGTTTGTGGCTCAGGCATTAACCAAGTACAGCGTATTCAAGAAGTTTGGGTGAGGGAGTCAATACGATGAAAGCATGTAGATATATTTTAGTTGCCTGTTTCTGCCTATTCCCTTTGATCGCGACAGCGTCGACTTGTAACGTAGATCCGAGCGGTGAATTTAAAATATCATTTAATATCAATTCCGCCCAGCTTGTTGAATCTGTGTTTGCAGAGCAAGAGCCCGGAAATAACCGCCCGGAATACACCATCTGGACCAATGATATTAATGAGCCTACGGTGGGAGATACGCCCTTTATTCGCGATCCTCGTTACATGGTTGGTGGGGGAGACTATAGTGTTCAACTGATTTATCAGCCGGGAGCGGGAAATGATGCCGGAACCGCAGACTACTACGTTGACGATGGGCAGGGTTTTACTTTTTTAGGCAATTACCCCGCAGACTTTAAAGGTATTCACCCGCAAAGCGTCGATATTAATAGTGGGGACAGTACTGAACTAGAATGTGACAGCTCGGATATCGAGCCACCGCCGGTTTATTCAAACGATGCTCAGTATGAATTTGGTATCGTTCAGTGCTCTGGTGGAGAATGTAAGATCCCACTGACTCAGTCTTATACCAACACGCCACTGGTGTTTGTGATGCCAACCATTGATTCAAGTGCCCCTGACGCGGATGCTCCTGCAACGTTAATGGTTACCGAGGTAAGCAAAACCGAAGCGACCATCAAGCAGATTAAGGCGCCAAAGAATGGCGGTGGTTCAGATTTAGATAGCCAACCGATAACAGAAGTCAGTTACCTTGCGATTGAGCCCGGTGTGGCCGATTTTAATGGCCATGAAGTCATAGCGGGTTATTTGAACACCGATGCAGCCAGTGCTAAATCAGGCTCAAATAGTAATGATAGAGTCCTTTATAGCGATTTTGGCGGAGCTGGCTTTTCTTCTAATCCGGTGGTATTGCATCAAATTCAAACTCGAAATAACAATGATAAATGGATGACCTCTGGCAAGGTTAGGCGAACCGATGAAACGTCATACATTGATTTGTTTTTGGAGCTAAGTGCTTCTCACCGCAGTAACGATGATTATGACGATGAGAAGATCGCGTTTTTAGCGACGTTAGCCACCAATACTAACCTTGATGTTGATGGTTTTAAGGTTCAATTTGCAAGAGGGTATGATACGCCAAGTCAAAGCGGTAATGACCCAATGTTGGATGGCTGTGAGGATAAGTATGCTACCACCTCTCTAACGAATATTGACGGGATCATAGCTAATAAACAAGAGAGGGCTGGTGGACACGGAGGCTGGCTACGTCGATGTAACATTAACACGAACCAAGTTAGCTTTGTTGTAGATGAGGACTTTAGAGACCGCACGCATATTCCGGAAGAAGTGGGTTACTTTGCGTTTGAGTTACCTGAGGTGGTTCCTGTTGCCAACGTGTGTAACTTGTTTCCCGAGCCCATTCAGAGTTGGACTGGTGTGAATAGCTCATTGACGGTTACCAGCCAGCAAACAAAATTTAGCGGCTGGTCTAATAACTATATTAATCAATCTTTAAAAAAGGTCTCTGAAGGCTATGAGCTCTTTAATGATAAATGGACAACAAAAGATGACTTTTTATTATTGGGTTTTGATGATGCGAGTGAGTTTTATCATATTTATAATTTTCCAGTGTGTGATGAACATCAATGTGATGTTGGTAATAATGATAGCCAACTTGAATTAAGAAAGATTAAAGGCAGTTACGTAACCTCTATTGCAGAAAAAAATCCATCAGAAAGTTTAACCATTACGGGCAAGGCTTCGGATATTTTGCAGAGCTGCGGAGCGGACTCAGAGATATGTTCTTACCAAATTAACGGTGAAACAATAGATGTTTTCATTGAGAGTAACTTGTCTAAGCTCGTTATCAACAAGCAGGGGAATGATTATAATCTAGTTCGAGTCGTCTTAGATGAAGACAGTTATATCTCAGATGTTAAAGTTAGTGGAGGGGCGGGTGTAGAACTGGTTTTTCCTGATAATTCCACGGTGACCTTTGATAATTATGAGCATGATGCAGGAGATTTGGTATATGCCTTTGAGGGCAACTCTCAAATAAATGTGATAACACGTATGAAGTTTAACTTGGCAGTTGATATACAATCTGACTTCGCTTATCCCATTATATACGCTCCTAAAGGTGAGGTCATATTTGACGTTGGGAACTCTACTTTCAAAGGATTTATTCTCGCAGATACTGTAGATTTAAATCAGACAGCTATTCATGGTGCCGTGACAGCGAGAGTCGCCGTGCTTGATAATGGTGTAACGATAATCAAACCTGATTATTCTTGTGAACCCCCAGTACAGCAAGGATTATTGGTTGTAGAACCTCAACAATTATATAGCCTAACCTGTGAGCGAATTCCGGTTGAGTTTCGCCTAGAAGAGAATGGCGAATTGGTCGACTCTAATGAGCAGTTTGAAGCGACGGTAACCCCAACGGGAACGCGATGGTGTAAGGGTGAAGCTAACAATGCGTGTGAAACTCCGGATTATACGTTTGATGGTGGCATTCGAACCTTGTATTTAGACTCTGATACGGTTGGTAGTTTCAGTGTTGGGGGTGTCTACGATTCAGAGCCCGCAACATCGACACAAGTTTTTTATGTGCCCTATAAGTTTGATACAAGCCCAAGCCAAATACATATGAATGCAGCTCAAGACTCTCAAGAGTTAGTGGTAGAGGTGACGGCTCAAGCTTGTGATCAAGGCGTTGTTAGCCCAGTAAATGGCTATACTAAAAACTTATCATTTGATGCTTCTAAAGATTACTTTCTTGAAATGCCTACCCCTGAAGATGGATCACTTGATGACTTCTCAGTTACAGATCTAAATTTTGATAATGGTGGTGCTACAACTGAAGTAAATTGGAGCAATGTTGGGCAAGTTAATGTAGTTATCAATGATCCTAGCTTTGATTGTTCTGAAATTGAAGGGTGTCCTATTTATGAACAGCCTGATTCCGCAAGTTCGGGGTTGGTTGGTAGCTTTGTTGTCAAATCTAAACCTTATGAGTTTGCTGTATGTACTGATAGCGATTCAAGTGGAACGAGTACAGAATCCAGCAGTAGTGGCTTTGTTGCAGCGGGGGAGAGCTTTGATGTGGACGTGAAACCCATGATTACCGGAGCTAATGTAAATTCCGTATGTTCAAATAATGTAGGTGTTCCTTCGAATTATTTTGTGTCTCAAGCTTCGATCAGTGTTTCCCATTATTTAGACACACCAAGTGAGGGTGTACTTGGCTATTTGATGCCCGACACGATATCTCCGAGTATTTCAATTAGTGATCAGTCAAATGGTGGGTACCAACTTGATGGGTTAACCTACTCAGAGGTAGGAAGTTTTGAATTGGTTGCAATTGAAACGGGTAACTTTTATAGCACCATTGCCCCTCCAAATGGTGATTCAGGTGTCACTGGGTCTAAAACTATCGGCCGTTTTTACCCCAAATACTTCATGCAAGGTGACCCTGAGTGGAATGTTACAAATCAAAGTGATATTGCATACTTAGACCAACCTTATGACTCAACCGTTCATCAGGTATACCCAATGGCATCAGGTGAAAGCAGTGTTGGTAACGCGCTTAACAACTATCAATTCTTTGCCCCGAGCCTACAAGCCAGTTTTGGTGTTCTAGATGATACAGCTGTCGATAATGGGTTCTTGCTGGATACTGAGGCAGGCACTTGGTCTACTGATCGTAAGCATTGGTTGTTGAACGATAGTGCCGCTGTTCTTCAGCGAGTTACGGATTTGGATGACGTTAGCCGCAGAGATGCACCGTTTAATACTTCAGATGCTAACTCCACTATTACCCACTTTGGCTTGACTGTTGCAGGAGTTGATCCTGTTTCATTTACTGACTCTGATATTTTGACTGATTCTGTCGAGTTTCCGGTCCAGCCTCCAGCTCGTTATGGTCGAATGGTGCTAGATGATATTGGTGGCAATTCTGATACTACTCTAACTATTCCATTGCGCGCTGAGTTCTGGGATGGCAGCGAGTTTATTGTTAACGAGGATGATGACCGCAGTACCTTCAATGGGGCTAATACTTGTAAACAAGTTATTTGGCACAGTGAAGGGGCGGCAACCACTTTAGTTTCACTTAACGGTAGTGGAAATGTGGATGATGGAGAAGAAGAGGTCACAGCAAATCAAAATACGCCAGCAGGAACAGACGCGCCACGTGAGCAAGTTCGTCTGTGGTTAAGAATGGATGACTCTGAGCCTGATAGCGATGGCGGAAATAACATCTCATGTAGTGGCAGTGATCAAGATCAACCATGGCTACGTTACAACTGGCGCCAACTGGGTGATGAAGATCCATCCACCGTCGTCACATTTGGTATCTACCGTGGTAACGATCGTGTGATCTACCGAGGTGAAAGTGGCTTAACAGGTCAGTAATAATATAATTTTTGCCCCTTAAGTTAGGAATCTGTAAGAAATTGCGGGTTTCAGTCCATGTTTGTACTTCAATGCCTTGCCGTAACAGCAAGGCATTGGTACATTTAGTGCAATTTTTGTCTTCTAATTCTTGCAGGATGAGCGAAGAATATGTTTAAAAAACTTCGTGGCATGTTTTCAAACGACCTATCGATTGATTTAGGTACAGCCAATACCCTTATTTATGTAAAAGGCCAAGGCATTGTTCTTGATGAGCCTTCAGTTGTAGCTATTCGCCAAGATCGTGCGGGTTCTGCAAAGAGTGTCGCTGCTGTTGGCCACGCTGCTAAGCAAATGCTTGGTCGTACGCCTGGTAACATCTCAGCGATCCGTCCAATGAAAGACGGTGTAATTGCCGACTTTTACGTAACGGAAAAAATGCTTCAGCACTTCATCAAACAAGTGCATGACAACAGTGTGCTTAAACCAAGTCCTCGTGTTTTGGTTTGTGTACCTTGTGGTTCAACACAGGTTGAGCGTCGTGCTATCCGTGAATCAGCGTTAGGTGCTGGTGCTCGTGAGGTTTACCTAATCGATGAGCCTATGGCTGCTGCGATTGGTGCTGGCCTACGTGTCTCTGAGCCAACAGGTTCAATGGTTGTTGATATCGGTGGTGGTACTACTGAAGTTGCGGTTATCTCACTGAACGGTGTGGTTTACTCGTCTTCTGTTCGCATTGGTGGTGACCGTTTTGATGAAGCGATCATCAACTACGTTCGTCGTAACTACGGCAGCTTGATCGGTGAAGCGACAGCAGAGAAGATCAAACACGAAATCGGTTCAGCTTACCCTGGCGATGAAGTCGAAGAGATCGAAGTACGTGGTCGTAACCTTGCTGAAGGTGTGCCTCGTAGCTTTAGCCTAAACTCAAACGAAATCCTTGAAGCACTTCAAGAACCTCTATCTGGCATCGTATCTGCAGTCATGGTTGCACTTGAACAGTGTCCACCAGAGCTGGCTTCTGATATCTCAGAAAACGGTATGGTACTAACAGGTGGTGGTGCACTGCTTAAAGACCTTGATCGCCTGTTAACAGAAGAAACAGGTATCCCTGTTGTTGTTGCAGAAGAGCCATTAACGTGTGTTGCTCTAGGTGGCGGTAAAGCTCTAGAGATGATCGACATGCACGGCGGCGATCTGTTCAGCGAAGAATAATATCTAGTGTTAGGCTCTTTTCTTATCTAGTTTTATGTAAAGAGCCTAGGACCTTGTCTATAGGATCAAATGTAGCTCTAGGACCAAATATAGAATGAAGCCAATTTTTGGTAGAGGTCCCTCTCTACAATTGCGCCTGTTTTTTGCTGTAATTTTATCAGCCAGCCTTATGCTGGCTGATAGTCGTTTAGATGCTTTCTCAAATGTTCGCTATCTATTAAACAGTATGGTTGCGCCTATTCAATATGCAGCCAACTTGCCTCGCACTATGTTCGATGGTGTTTACGACCGTTTTAGCACTCGCAAAGGGTTAATTGAATCTAACCATAATATTAAACGAGAAGTCTTGCGTCTGAAGAGCGAGCTGATTCTGCTTGAGCAATATCAAGAAGAAAACAAGCGCCTTCGTAAGCTGTTAGGCTCGCCGTTTATCCGTGATGAGAAGAAAGTCGTCACAGAAGTTATGGCGGTAGACACTTCACCATATCGCCATCAAGTCGTGATCGACAAAGGTCAGATTGATGGGGTGTATGAAGGTCAGCCGGTGATCAACGAAAAAGGCATTGTCGGCCAAGTCACTTTCGTTGCTGCTCATAATAGTCGTGTATTACTACTCACTGATGCAAACAATGCGATTCCTGTTCAGGTTATTCGTAATGACATCCGTGTGATTGCTTCGGGCAATGGCATGATTGATGAGATCCAGCTAGAGCACATTCCAACCAGTACCGATATACAAGAAGAAGATCTGTTGGTGACATCAGGTCTTGGTGGGGTATATCCAGAAGGTTATCCAGTCGCCTATGTTACGGCCGTTGATTACGACCCGAAACGTGAGTTCGCTGTGATTAAAGCAGAGCCTGTGGTTGAGTTCGATAAGCTCAGATACCTGCTGCTTGTATGGCCTGATGAAAACAAACAGATGCAAGCGGATCAATCGAGCATAGAACAAGCATTGTTAGAGGGCGAAGATGGCCAATAGCGTTTTGAGAAGCAAGGTAGTAATTTTCTGCTCATTTTTAATAGCACTGATTCTGCAGACGATCCCTTGGCCTGGTAGCTTAGATTTATTTAGACCATCTTGGTTACTGCTGGTTACGTGTTACTGGGTTTTGGCTCTACCGCATCGTGTTAACGTGGGTAGTGCTTTGATTTTAGGCTTATTGTGGGATCTTTTGATCGGCTCTACTCTGGGTATTCGAGGCATGATGATGGCAATAGTGATGTACATTATTGCGATGAACTTCCTCGTCATTCGTAATATGGCGTTATGGCAGCAAGCGATGATCATTGCCGCGTTAACGGTCTTGTTTGAGGTGTTGATCTTCTTTGGTGAATATTTGATCCAAGATGTTGTTTTCAATCCGTTATCGTTATGGAGCGCATTGATAAACTGTATACTTTGGCCTTGGATGTTTTTATTAATGAGACGCGTGCGTCGCCATTGGCATGTGAGGTAGCGTGACGATGGAAAAGAAACATTTAGTTTTGGCATCCGGCTCTCCACGCCGCAAAGAATTGCTATCTCAACTCGGTTATGAGTTTTCTGTCCTCGTAACCGATGTTGAAGAGTGTAAACACGCTCAAGAAACCGCCGAAGAATATGTTAAGCGACTATCTTTAGATAAAGCTTTAGCTGCGTTGTCTTTATTGAAAGATAACCCTTCTGAAAGGCAGCATGTCGTTCCTAGTTCTGATACTGTAGATCATGGCTCTGATATAGTCGTTCTTGGTTCTGACACAGTCGTCGTAAGCCAAGGGCAAGTGCTTGAGAAACCCACCGATTTTGCTGACTCTAAGCGCATGCTTACTCAGTTAGCGAATGAACGTCACCAAGTGATGACGGCGGTTTCTGTGGTTTCAGAAGAAAAACAAAGAACAGAAGTCATTATTACCGACGTATGGTTTAAACCCCTCAGTGAAAAAGAAATAGAACAATACTGGCAAACAGGGGAGCCATGCGATAAAGCCGGTAGCTATGGGATCCAAGGTTTGGGCGGACGCTTTGTCACCCGAATCGAAGGTAGTTATTACGCCGTTGTCGGCTTACCTTTATTTGAAACGGACCAGCTACTGCAAGAATTCTTATAATTACTAACCTGAGGTGCACCATGAGTGCTGAATTGTTGCTGAACGTGACCCCGAGTGAAACTCGTGTGGCCATGATTGAAGGGGGGGCTCTTCAAGAGATCCATGTCGAACGAGATGCTCGACGCGGTATCGTAGGAAATATCTATAAAGGACGTGTAAGCCGTGTTCTTCCGGGAATGCAGGCGGCTTTTGTGGATATAGGCCTTGAGAAAGCAGCTTTTTTACACGCCTCTGATATTGTCCCACACACTGAATGTGTCGCTGAAAACGAAAAGAAACAATTTCAGGTTCGTGATATTTCAGAGCTTGTCCGTCAAGGGCAAGACATTGTGGTGCAAGTGGTCAAAGACCCTCTTGGTACTAAAGGTGCTCGCTTAACCACTGATATCACTCTACCGTCTCGTTATCTGGTATTTATGCCGGGCGCAAGTCATGTTGGTGTATCTCAACGTATCGACAGCGAGTCTGAACGTAACCGTCTTAAAAAAGTCGTGTCTCGTTACTGTGACGAACACGGTGGCTTCATCATCCGCACAGCAGCAGAAGGTGCAGATTCAAATGAGTTGGCACAAGATGCCGCATTCTTGAAGCGATTATGGCTAAAAGTATTAGAGCGTCGTGGTAAGCACAAGGCGCGTACTCGTTTGTATGGTGAGCTTTGCTTAAGCCAACGTATCTTACGTGACTTCGTCGGTACTGAGCTGAGCAAGATTCAGGTCGATTCTCGTCTAGAATATGAAAACCTAAAAGAGTTTACCTCTGAATACGTGCCTGAGCTGACAGACAAGCTTGAGCTGTATGAAGGTGATAAGCCTATCTTTGATATGTACGATACCGAGAACGAAATTCAGCGTTCATTGGATCGTAAAGTCGAATTAAAGTCTGGTGGATATCTGATTATCGACCAAACTGAAGCGATGACCACGGTTGATATCAACACTGGCGCGTTTGTTGGTCGTCGTAATCTAGAAGAGACGATTTTCAACACCAATGTAGAAGCGACTCAAGCGATTGCTCGTCAGCTGCGTCTACGTAACTTAGGTGGCATCATCATTATCGACTTTATTGATATGTTGTCTGAGGAACATCGTAAGCGAGTACTAACTTCTTTAGAGGCTGCGCTCGACAAAGACCGTGTGAAAACCAATATTAATGGCTTCACGCAGCTTGGTTTGGTTGAGATGACTCGTAAACGTACTCGTGAAAGTATTGAGCATATCCTATGTTCGAGCTGTCCTGCTTGTGAAGGCCGCGGCAGTGTGAAGACAGTTGAAACCGTTTGTTATGAAATTCTTCGAGAGATCACGCGAGTGAATCGTGCGTACGACGCCGATAAATTTGTGGTCTATGCGGCAGCTGCCGTAGCTGAGGCGTTAGAGGGCGATGAATCTCATGCGCTTGCGGAGCTTGAAGTCTTTATTGGTAAGCAAGTTAAAATCCAGGCTGAGCCTCTGTACATACAAGAGCAGTTTGATGTTGTTATGATGTAATGGAAATTTTGTGAGCTCAAGCGTTACTCTGATTCTACGTGCATGTTTATGGTTAGTGGTTACTCTCTTAGTAACGCTAGCCATTGCCGTTACTACACTGCGTGTAGCCTTGCCCAATTTAAACAAGTATCAATCTGAAATTGAGCTTTGGGTAAACCAACACTCCGGTTTTGATTTTTCGATTCAAGATGTGGGCGGTTTTTGGCGTAACACTCACCCCTCTATTGCTCTGCAAGGCGTTAAAGCTAGCCTCCCCAATGCAGAAGATGTGACCTTCTCTGTTGAGCGTGTTGAAGTCGAGTTTGACTTGATTCAATCGCTCGTGCAGATGCGCCCGGTTGTGGCCGATCTAGTCATGAATCAAATGTATCTTGATATCCGCTCAATTGATCTGTTTGCCGGACAAAATGGCAAAGACGAACCTACAGATCCCGAGTCTTCCAAGCGAGTGATACAAGAGCTCGATAATTTACTGCTAAAAACACTCGTCGATGTAACTGCAAAAGATTCTTCTATTCTTTATCACTCTGTTTCGGGTGAAGAACGTCAGCTCGATATAGAAACCTTAAAATGGCAAAATTCAGACAAACATCACCTTGCTGAAGGTGTGGTGAGTATCAAAGATGCCAATCTAAACTCTCTGTCAGTGAGTGCTAACTTTATTGATGGTGGGTCACTGACTGATGTGACTGGTGAGTTTTATGTCAGTGCCGACAGCATTTCTGTTAAGCCATGGCTTACGCATTATATGCAGGCGGAATCCGGCATTGAAACGGGTACTGTGAGCTTGAATAGCTGGCTTACGCTGCGAAATAGCAAGCCAGTGAGCGCTTATGTTGAGGTTTTACCCTCAGAACTGGCGTGGAACGAAGATGGCGAGCATGACCTCATGCTTGAGTCCGGTGTCTTTAAGTTGTCGCCGACTGATGATGGTTGGCAAGTAAATGGTCACTCACTAAACCTTAGAACGGATGACACACCTTGGCCGGAACTCGACGTAGCGTTCAAGTGGAATCAAGGTCCATGGCAACTCAACATTTCTGAGCTGGATATTGCGACTATTACTCCGTTGATTAAGCTGCTGCCTGACTCTGAACAATCAACCAAAATGATTAACGTATTGGCGCCGGGCGGCTCTGTTTCTGATATCCGTGTTTCCATGGGTTCGGGAATTGACAGTTTACGTTATTCAGCCAGTTTTTCTGATCTTGCTATCGAGCAGTGGGAACTAGTCCCAGGCTTTAGCCAAGTGTCTGGTAGTGTGTTTGGTTCGGCCTCGGAAGCGAAAGCTAGCCTGCATGTTATTGACGATGTGTTCCCTTATGGTGACGTATTCCAAGCTCCTTTGAATATCAAACAAGGTCAGGTTGATATTGTTTGGCAGCAAGATGAAAACGGCTGGAAGCTGTGGTCAGACAAAATCACAGCTGCCACCCCCGATTTACAAGTACTAGGCGCATTCCGCTTAGACTTCCCAAAAGATGCGAGCCCGTTTTTATCCTTCTACGGCGAAGCGGACGCTTACAATGTCGGTGAAACATGGCGCTACTTACCTACACTGGCTCTTGGGCAAGATCTAACAGACTACCTTTCAACTGCGATTCAAGCCGGTAAAGCGGATACCGTAAAACTGTTGTGGCATGGTGATTTGTCTCAATACCCATACACTAACCACGATGGTATTTTCCAGGTTTGGGTTGGCTTAGAAGATGCGAAATTCAGCTTTGATACCGCGTGGCCACTGATTACTGATCTTCAGCTTGATCTGTTGTTTGAAAATGATGCGATGCATCTGGATTCTCGCTCAGCTCAACTGATGGATGTGACGGCAGATCGAATCACAGGACGCATTCCTTATTTAGGGGAAGGCGGCCATATTGAAATTGAAGCTAAAGCGACGGCGTCTGGCAACGCAGTACGCGATTACATGACGTCTTCGCCACTGGTGGGCTCGGTAGGCGCAGCCTTAACCGCACTTCAAGTGAGTGGTGATGTCTCTTCTGAGTTCCAGCTGAATATTCCGTTTGATTCTGAAAAAGAAGCAAGAGCATGGGGTTACGCCGACTTAAGTGGCAACCATGTTGAGATTGAAGCGCCGCCAATGGTGCTCGAGAACACCACGGGTCGAATTGAATTTGATAATGACGTAGTGACGGCAAATGGCCTCGCTGCGGATCTGCTTAACCAAGGTATCTCGCTTGATTTTAAGGGCCTTAATGATGGTCCTGGCTATGCAGTTGATATTGATGTGTTAGGTGATTGGGACGTCAAGCCTCTAGAACCTTACATCGGTGAGCAATGGTTAAGCCGCTTATCAGGTCATGCGCAATGGCAAAGCCAGATTGATATCCAGCTGAATGATATCGGCTTTACCTACCAACTAGACTTACAGTCAGACCTAAAATACTTGGCGAGTGATTACCCATATCCATTGGCGAAAAAATCACTAGAAAGTGGCTCTGCAAGGCTACAGGCATCGGGTAACCAAGAGACGATTACCGCGCGCCTGCAATTGCCAAACACCAAGTACCAAGCTGAGATTGATATCACAGGCGACGTGCCTGAGTTAACGGCGACCAACTTAGTGCTTGGTCGCGGTGGCTACAAAATTAGCCCGGTGGTGGGCCATCACGCCCTGATTCGTACAGACAAATTCAATGCCGATGATTGGTTATCGGTTGTAATGGAACCGGTAAAGCCTTCAACGGCTGTACTTAGTCAAATGAACACGCCAACCATACCTGCGCCAAGCCGTATTACCTTTGAGAGTAAAGAGCTGATCTTGGGTGGTATCTCTTGGAATGACGTCGATTTTAGTGCTAGTAAGAACAAACAGGCGTGGCAAATGGAAGTGTCTAGCCAAGAGCTAGAAGGGGATATTAACTACCTGCCTCCTTATGATTTGACAGTTTCACTGGATCGTCTGCATCTGTTTGTTCCTGAGTGGAGTGATAAGAACAACCAAGATCAGCAACTGCTGCAACGTAAAGAACAAGCTGCGCCATTGATATCCAAATTGGATAGAGAGATCCACGATGCGATGCCAAACCTGACCCTGACGCTGAACGACTTTTGGCTGCAAGGCTACAAGGTGGGTAAGGTCGATGTTGAAATGACGAGGAACGAAGATCGTATCGAGTGGAACAAAATCCAGGTGCGAAGCGGCGGTAACAAAGCGGATGTGAGTGGCTGGTGGGAACTGCAAGGTGACAAGAGTCATTCATCGTTAACCGTTGATGTTGAAGGTGAAAACAACAGCGAGCTCATGGAGCGCTTTGGTATTACTTCCGGGATTCAAAAAGCGCCATTCGCGTTGGAAGGTCAACTAAATTGGGATGGTTCGCCTTGGGGAATCAAAATGGATACCCTTGATGGCAACGTTAAAACCAAGTTTGGTAAAGGCATTATCTCGGATGTGAGCGGCGCAGCTCGATTACTTGGCCTGTTTAGCCTAGATTCGATCATCCGTAAGATGCAGCTCGATTTCTCAGATGTGTTTGATAAAGGTATGGCCTTCAACAGCATCACCGGAACGGGCGAGATTCAAAATGGTATCTTCCTGACCAATGATCTGAACATGGATGCGGTCGCAGGTGAGATGAAAATCAAAGGTATCGCTAACCTCAACACGCGTCAGGTTGATGCTGAGGTGAACTTTACCCCAGATATTACCTCGGGTATTCCCGTATTAACGGCCTTTGCGGTAACCCCTCAAACGGCGCTGTACGTATTGGCGGTGACCACGGTTATCTCGCCAGTTGTGGAAGTCTTTACCCAAGTAAATTATTCGGTGAAAGGACCATTGGATTCACCAACGGTGAGCGAACTTTCTCGTAGCTCTGGCGAGTTTCAGCTGCCAGAGAAGCTGAGAAAATTAGCCGAATAGGCCTTAAATTAGCCGAAAAGACCTTATGCCCGAGTCAGCGAATATACGGTGAAATGCTGATTTCTGAATCATAATGAATGGAGGAGCGATACACATGGATTGTGTTGGGTTGATTCAAATGACATCTGGCCCCAGCCCTGAATTGAACTTTGAGTACCTTGCTCAAGAAGTTGCAAAGTGCAAAGAGTTGGGGGCTAAGTGGGTTGTTTGCCCTGAAAACGCGTTAGTTTTTGGCAGTAAAGCCGACTATCACCAGTGTGCTGAGCCTTTTAATGATGGCCCACTGCAAAAGAAAATCTCTGAGCTAGCAAAGCTTCACAGAATTTGGATCGTCATTGGCAGTATGCCGATAAGCACAACTAACGGAGTGACGACCACCACCTTGGTGATTGATGATTTTGGTTGCCTCGTTGCTCATTACGACAAGCTACACATGTTTGATGTGGATGTCGCTGACGCCCATAAGTGCTATCGAGAGTCGGATATTTTCACTCCGGGCAACCAAGTTGTGACAGCGGAAACGCCTTTTGGTCGCTTAGGTTTGAGTATTTGTTATGATGTGCGCTTTCCACACTTGTATTCAGAGTTACGTAAGCAAGGGGCACAAATCATTGTGGTGCCTGCGGCTTTTACAGCGGTAACGGGTCAAGCGCACTGGGAAGTACTATTAAGATGCCGCGCGGTTGAAACACAGTCGTGGATTGTCGCGGTAGGTCAAGGCGGAAAACACCCTTGCCAAAGAGAAACATGGGGACACTCAATGGTGGTTGATCCATGGGGACGAGTGGTCGCACAGTTAGACCAAGATCCTAAAAGTATGGTGGTTGAGATAGACACATCCAGTTGCGAGTCCATTAGGCAAAATATGCCCATCGCGCAACACTCTCGATTTACCAATCAATTTTAATTACAAACAAGAGCCATCTATGAGCATTAATCAAATTGAAGAAGCGCTACTGAACCCGACAGGGCTTACGGAGCAAAATATCGCAGATACATTGGCGAGTATTGCTACCCGCCAAATTGATTATGCTGATATCTACTTTCAGTCAAGCTGGCACGAATCTTTAGTGCTAGAAGACAGCATTATTAAAGACGGCTCTTTCAATATCGATTGCGGTGTTGGCGTTCGTGCAGTATCTGGTGAAAAGACTGGTTTTGCTTACTCTGACCAAATCCAATTGGATGGTCTTAAGCAGAGCGCAATTGCGGCTCGTGGTATTGCTAAACAAGGTCAAAACGGCAAGGTTCAAGCGTTCAAACGCAACTCTAATCAAGCTTACTATGATGCAGTTAACCCGCTTGCGAGTTGGGAAAAACAGCAGAAAACAGAATTACTAAAATCATTAGATGCTTACATTCGCACTAAAGAGCCGATGGTGACTGAAGTATCGGTGAGTTTAAGTGGTGTGCATGAGCAGATGCTGGTTGCTGCGACTGATGGCACTTACGCTGGTGATATTCGTCCGCTGGTTCGCTTGTCTATTAGCGTACTTGCACAGAAGGGTGATCGTCGTGAGCGTGGTAGCGCTGGTGGTGGTGGCCGTTTTGGTTACGACTTCTTCTTAAGTGATGACAAAGGCACTCAAGTTGCTTACCAATTTGCGGATGAAGCGATTCGCCAAGCATTAGTTAACCTTGAAGCGGTTGCAGCGCCTGCTGGTGCCATGCCTGTGGTTCTTGGTTCTGGTTGGCCGGGCGTTCTGCTGCATGAAGCGGTAGGCCACGGTTTAGAAGGCGACTTCAACCGTAAAGAGTCGTCAGTATTCTCTGGCAAAGTTGGTGAGCAAGTAACTTCAAGCCTATGTACGATTGTCGATGACGGTACATTAACGGATCTACGCGGTTCATTGAACGTCGATGATGAAGGTGTTAACGGTCAGTACAATACGTTAATCGAAAACGGCATCCTAAAAGGTTACATGCAAGATAAGCTGAACGCTCGTCTAATGGGTGTAGCACCGACAGGTAATGGTCGTCGTGAGTCATACGCGCATCTTCCAATGCCACGTATGACGAATACATACATGCTACCGGGCGAACACACACCGGAAGAGATCATCGCGACGGTTGAGAAAGGTATCTACGCACCGAACTTCGGTGGCGGTCAGGTCGATATCACATCAGGTAAGTTCGTATTCTCAGCGTCTGAAGCGTACATGATTGAAAACGGTAAGATCACTCACCCAGTGAAAGGCGCGACGCTAATCGGTTCTGGTATCGAAGCGATGCAGCAGGTGTCTATGGTGGGTAACGACCTAAGCATCGACCGTGGTGTGGGTGTGTGTGGTAAGGCTGGTCAAAGTGTGCCAGTGGGTGTTGGTCAACCAACATTGAAACTAGACTCGCTAACCGTTGGTGGTACTGAGTAATTCAGACTAACCTCTGCCGACTTACTTCAAAATATTAAATTGAAAAGCGCCTCCAATGTGAGGCGCTTTTTGTTTTTAGATTACTGATTCAGTGAGCGTATAGAGTCACTACATGTTCTCTTCCGCAAACTCAGCTAGTCGGCTACGCACCACACCATTGAGGTGGATGTTGGCACTGCCTTCGAAGTTTTTAAAACGCTCAACCATGTAGGTTAAGCCTGAAGTCACAGGGGTTAGGTAAGAAGAATCTATCTGCGCTAAGTTACCTGAGCAGACGATCTTAGTACCTTCACCACAACGGGTGATGATGGTTTTTATCTGTGAAGCGGTGAGGTTCTGACACTCATCCAAAAGCACAAAGGCATTTTGAATCGAGCGGCCACGCATGAAGTTGATTGATTTGAACTGGATATTGGCTTTGTCACAGATGTACTTCATCGAGCCTTCTGTGCAGTGGTCGTTCTTGTGCAGCGCTTCCAGTGTATCGGTCACAGCAGCCAACCAAGGCAACATTTTCTCTTCCTCTGTACCCGGAAGGAAACCTATCGATTCACCAATATCAGGGGTGTTGCGGGTTACGATGATCTTATCGAATTGCTTACGTTCAATGGTTTGTTCAAGTGCAGCAGCCATAGCAAGCAGTGTCATGCCCAAATTGTCCAATAGCCTGTTGGACAAAGTTTAATACCTAAATTTTGCAAGAGGATCTTGCAAAAATGCGAAACAAGTTGTTTCGTAAATCGTCTTTGCCCCTAAACGTTTAGAGCATAAGAAACTATCAATAGATTAATTTGTGTGTAAGCCTGTTGCACCAGTTTTTTTAGTCCCAGATACGACAAAGCCACAGGCAATGCCTATGGCTTTGTAAACAGCTACAGAATGTTTGTCATTCAAAACGAAGAGGGAACACATTCTGTGTGCAGCGTCGGGTGTTTTATCACCAAAGTATATGGAAGGGAAAGCACCTAGACTTATCATATGTCCTCGGTGGTCTGCTTTGCAATTAAGCCAAGTTCAATTCGATACAATTACTTCTGGCCAGACAGTAAATAGTACATCCAAGAAAAAGCAGGGATACCCGAGGCTCTCAACGTTAGTTTAAAGCTAAGAACTGTATGTGGCAAGCTTGCTTCTGCCCCATTCGAAGTTACGCCTGATTAGCTACTTACTTCACAGAGCCGCCATTTGACTTACTTTTCCTCATACCTTTAGTGCACCTATAAAAGTCGGGGGATTATCACTGCACCCAAATTGAACTTATGCACCAAAATGATCACATCTAGAACAGTGTAGTAATTCACTTTGAGTTTAAGTTATTGATTTTTAGTTACTTAAAATTGGCATGATATTTGTTTAGTTATTGTAAGTTTACAAGAGCACAGAGTTAGCTAGGTGATTAACCTTGCTAACTCACAATTTGGCAAATAGACATCTAGGGTTCCGGCTGTTGATACAGTGTCTGGGTCGAGAGTTGTCAACCTCGCAAGGGGTCACACGGAGGGATAGAAGCCCGGGAGATTAAACCAAGCCAATTGGTTATGTCTCTTGTGTTTGTATTTAGTGACCTCATGGAGGAGATTTCAATGAAAGCTCAAATCAAAAAAAGCCTACTTGCATCCGTTGTCGGTACGACGCTACTCACTTCAGCCTTTTCCCCAATCGCATTAGCACAAGAGAAAGAAAAGTTTACTCTTGCTTGGTCTATCTATGTCGGGTGGATGCCATGGGATTATGCAGACCATTCTGGAATCTTAGATAAATGGGCAGATAAGTACGGCATTGAAATCGATGTTGTGCAGGTTAACGACTACATTGAGTCCATCAATCAGTTCACCACGGGTCAGTTCGATGCAACCGTTATGACGAACATGGATGCATTAACGATTCCTGCGGCAAGTGGAGCTGACTCAACAGCACTAGTAGTGGGTGACTTCTCAAACGGCAACGATGGTATTGTCCTTAAAGGGGATAAAAAGTTAGAAGACCTAAAAGGTCAGTCAATTAACCTTGTAGAGTTAAGTGTATCTCACTACCTGCTGGCTCGCGCGCTAGAAAGTGTGGGTATGAGTGAGCGTGATGTGAGAGTCGTCAACACATCCGATGCTGATCTTGTTGCCGCATTTAGCACTAGCCAAGTGACTTCTGTCGTTACTTGGAACCCGCTATTGAGTGAAATCACTTCTCAGCCAGACACTTCTTTTGTTTTCAACTCTTCTGACATCCCTGGCGAAATTATCGACTTACTGGTCGTCAATACTGAGACCTTGGAAAGCAACCCAGCATTGGGTAAAGCCTTGACCGGCGCGTGGTACGAAATCATGTCGATCATGCAATCATCAGAACAGGGTGATGAAGCCAAATCCTATATGGCACAAGCATCTGGTACTGACCTTGATGGTTACAAGTCTCAGCTACAAGCGACCAATATGTTCTACTCCGCTGATGAGGCAGTGAGATTTACACAAAGCCCTAAACTTGCTGCGACGATGCAAAAAGTCAGCGAGTTCTCATTTGAGCATGGTCTGCTAGGTGAAGGTGCGCCTGATGCGGGTTTCATTGGCGTAGAAACACCAACGGGCGTTTATGGCGACCCAAGCAACATCAAGCTTCGATTTACATCTGAGTACATGCAGATGGCAGCGGATAACAAGCTGTAACCTCACCATTCGGTCATTGTAAATGGAGTCGTTATGACCAAAGTAATTAACTGTCATCCGTCCAAATTTGGACGCGTTATGTTAGGTGTGATGCCGTTTCTCATCCTGCTTGCCGTCTACGTGACGGCAGCAGATGCGAGACTGGCAGCCAACTCCGCCGATAAGCTACTTCCCGCGCTCAGCAGTTTTGCAGATGCCATCGACAGAATGGCGTTTACCCCAAGCCGAAGAACGGGTGAATACCTAATGTGGACAGACACCTTTGCCAGTCTTGCAAGACTAGGCTGGGGGATTGGTATCAGTGCACTGATTGGTCTATCACTAGGTATTGCGACGGGCATTATTCCTTTAGTGCGTTCTTCATTATCACCGGTGATCACCGTAGTTTCTCTTATTCCGCCTATGGCGATATTGCCAATATTGTTTATCTCATTTGGGGTGGGTGAAGTCTCTAAAGTGGTGCTGATTGTCATCGGTGTGTGTCCGATCATTATTCGAGACATTCAGCTTAGGGTGCAAAGCCTGCCTGATGAGCAACTCATTAAGGCTCAAACACTAGGCGCGAACAGTTGGCAAATTATTGTGCGAGTTATCCTTCCTCAGATTATGCCAAAGCTGATTGAAGCCGTTCGCCTAACCTTGGGTAGCGCATGGCTGTTCTTGATTGCCGCAGAGGCGATTGTTGCAACCGAAGGCTTGGGATACCGCATCTTCTTGGTACGCCGTTACCTATCAATGGATGTGATTCTACCGTACGTCTTGTGGATCACTATCTTGGCTTACAGCATGGATTGGCTCTTACGCTTAGCGTCGAAAAAGTTAAGCCCTTGGTATCACCAGTCTCAAGGAGAGAATCATGGTTAGTGCGCAAGTGAATAACGAAACCAAGCAGCCGATCATCCAAATCAAGCAGGTTTGGAAAGAGTATGGCGACAACATCGTCCTTGAGCGTTTGAACCTCACTGTCAATGAAGGTGACTTCGTCAGCATCGTCGGCGCTTCGGGTTGTGGAAAAACCACTTTCCTCAACATGCTGCTAGGCACAGAAACACCATCGAGAGGCCAAATGTTATTGGATGGCGAGCCGCTTACTCAAGAGCCTGGTGTAGAGCGAGGCATCGTGTTCCAAAAGTACTCGGTGTTTCCACATCTGACTGCACTTGAGAATGTCATGCTCGGCTATGAGTTTGAGGAAAGCAGTATTTCCAGCACTTTATTGGGACGACTGTTTGGGGCTAAGAAGCAACAAGCGAAAAAGCAAGCGTTGAAGATGCTGGAACAAGTAGGCTTGTTAGCCGCTCAAGATAAATACCCGCATGAGCTATCAGGCGGTATGAGACAGCGTCTTTCTATTGCTCAGGCACTAATTAAGAAGCCAAGAATACTGCTATTGGATGAGCCTTTTGGCGCACTTGATCCGGGTATTCGCAAAGACATGCATGTGCTCGTGAAATCGCTGTGGAAAGAGCAAAACCTGACCGTATTTATGATCACTCACGATCTTAGTGAAGGCTTCCATCTAGGCAACCGTCTATGGGTGTTTGATCATACCCGCCATGATGAGCAAGCCCCAGAGCGTTTTGGTGCGCAGGTGACTTTTGATATTCCAACTGAGCAGTTGGAACACACCCAACCAGAACAACTACTACAAAAAATTGCATAAGGAATAAAACATGTTAGCAAAACAGGAAGTGATTTTTTCAGACACACTGCCTGGGGCCGCCCATTGGTCTATGGTCGTGCCGAAAGGTCGAACGGTTCGGTTCAAAGACCTAGAAGGCGGGGCGAACCTGAGTGTGTTGTTCTACAACCCTGCCAATCCGATAGAGCGCTACAATGCGCCTGATACCTTGAAATGCCAACACACGTTCAAGCTGACCACAGGCAACTGTTTGTATTCAGATATGGGGCGTATTTTCTGTTCGATTGTCCGTGATGACACTGGCTGGATTGATACTGTTTGTGGTGTTGCCAACAAACAGAAAGTGGCACAGAAGTGGGGTGAGCGAGACTACCAAACAGAGCGTAACCAGTGGAAACAGAACGGCTATGACGCGTTGCTAGTAGAAGTGGCGAAATATGGCTTAGGTAAGCGTGATTTGGCGGCGAACCTTAACTTGTTCAGCAAAGTGGCTACCGATGAAGTGGGTAATCTTAACTACGACCCTCAGCACAGCCAAGCCGATGACTGTATTGAGCTGCGTTTTGAGATGGATACCTTGGTAGTGATGACGACTTGTCCGCATCCACTTAATCCATCAGAGACATATCCATATAAGCCTGTTGAGGTAACGGTATTTGAGTCTGACCCGATGCTCGAAAGTGATGCCTGTCTAAATCACCGTGAAGAGAACGAGCGAGGTTTTGAAAACAACCGTCGTTATGCCGCTACGGAAAGTCAAGCCGTTGAACCATCCACCGTTAGTCACTGTTGTTAAAGGAGTAAAACATGATTGTAGAGAGCCAATTACAGCCAAGTGAAGCACTTTATCGTGATGTTGTGCCTGCGGGGGACTACTACATGAAAGTCGTAAAAAAAGGCCAAACGGTGCGTATCCTTGATATTGAAGGCAACCAAGCTGCAGATACTCTGTTTTACAACGCGAATGATCCTTCAGAGCGCTACAGCGCCATCGATACCATTCGTGAGCAGGGTAATGTTTATCTAACTGCTGGGACCAAGATTCTGTCTGACCAAGGCAATGTGATGCTTGAGATTGTCGCAGATACCTGTGGCCGACACGACACGCTTGGCGGCGCATGTGCGACCGAGAGCAACACAGTACGTTACTCAATTGATAAAAAGTGCATGCATGCTTGCCGTGATAGCTGGTTACTTGCTGTCGCTGAAAACGAGCAGTTTGGTATGTCTAAGCGCGACATTACCCATAACATCAACTTCTTTATGAATGTACCTGTGACAGCCGAAGGTGGACTTACTTTTGCGGACGGTATTAGTGGCGCAGGCAAGTACGTAGAGCTCAAAGCCCACATGGACACCATCGTCTTAATGTCGAACTGCCCACAACTGAATAACCCATGTAATGCCTACAACCCAACGCCTGTTGAGGTCATCGTTTGGCAATAAAGTCAGCAAAATAGCTGCAAAAAATGAGCAAGGGACGACCCTAGTTAATGCTCTTTATTTTTCCGGGACGACCTGGATTTTAGGGAAGAAAATATGTTTAGTAAGGTGTTAATTGCTAACCGTGGAGCCATTGCCTGCCGAGTTATCCGCACATTAAAACAACTCAATATCACAAGCGTTGCTATTTATAGCGAAGCAGACTCTCAAAGTTTACACGTTGTCGGTGCTGATGAGGCTTACTCTTTAGGTCAGGGCGGCGCAACCGAGACGTACCTTGATCAAGACAAAATCATTGCTATTGCGAAACAGTCAGGGGTAGAAGCGATTCATCCTGGCTACGGCTTCCTAAGCGAAAACCCAGAATTTGTTGAACGCTGCGAACAAGAAGGATTGGTCTTTTTAGGACCAACAGCAGAACAAATGCGAGCGTTCGGCCTAAAACACTCTGCGCGTAACATCGCGACTCATGCGAACGTACCGCTTCTCCCAGGCACAGACTTATTGAATGACAAGCAGCAAGCCCTAAAGGAAGCGGAGAAAATTGGCTATCCAGTGATGCTTAAAAGTACCGCTGGTGGCGGTGGTATCGGTATGCAGTGCTGCTTTACAAGCCAAGAGCTGGATGAGGCTTATAATAGCGTTAAGCGATTAAGTGAAAACAACTTCAGTAACAGCGGCGTGTTCATCGAGAAGTTTATTCAGCAGGCACGCCATATTGAAGTGCAGATCTTCGGTGACGGACAAGGTTATGTGGTTGCATTAGGTGAGCGTGATTGCTCTGCTCAGCGCCGTAACCAAAAAGTCATTGAAGAGACACCTGCACCGAACCTCAACGATGAAACTCGAGCTAAGCTACAGGATACTGCGGTTCGCCTTGCGAGTGAGGTGAACTATCGCAATGCAGGTACGGTTGAGTTTGTATTGGATCAGCAAACACAAGAGTTCTACTTCCTTGAAGTGAACACACGCCTACAGGTGGAACATGGTGTCACAGAAGAAGTGTTTGGTGTTGATCTTGTTGAGTGGATGGTTCGCCAAGGTGCTGAGCAGCTAGAACTGGCGACACTTGGTGCAAACCTAAAATCACAAGGCCATGCGATTCAGGTTCGTCTTTACGCCGAAGATGCTAACAAAAACTTTCAGCCGTGTGCTGGGCTACTAAGTCATGTCGAGTGGGCAGAGCAAGAGAACTTACGTGTAGAACATTGGATTGAAGCGGGCGTTGAAGTTTCGCCATTCTTTGATCCTATGCTTGCTAAAGTGATCGTTCATGCCCAAGACAGAGACACAGCACTTGCAGAGCTTAAGCAAAGCCTCGACAACAGCACGATTTACGGCATCGAACACAACAAAGCGTACTTAAGCCAGCTATTAGCGAGCGAACTGGTAAAGAAAGGTGAGGTGCTGACTCAGTCTCTCAATACTTTCGAGTTTAAACCGAATACCTTTGATGTCGTCAATGGAGGAACACAAACCACCATTCAAGATTACCCAGCACGAACAGGTTACTGGGACATTGGTGTGCCACCATCAGGCCCTATGGACGCATTAAGCTTCCGTTTAGCCAACACACTACTAGCCAATGATGAGTCATGCGCTGGTTTGGAAATCATTGTCTCGGGTCCAACGCTTAAATTTAACCAAGCGACACGTATCGCGCTGACAGGCGCAAGCATCCAAGCCTCACTGGATGGTGAATCGGTAACGATGAATACAGCGATTGAGATTAAATCAGGACAAACGCTGAAGCTTGGCAAGGTGCTAGACGGTGCTCGTACTTACCTAGCGGTACAAGGTGGTATTGATTGCCCAGAATATCTTGGTAGCCGCTCAACCTTCACGTTAGGCCAATTTGGTGGCCACGCTGGTCGTGCATTAGTGGCGGGGGATGTACTGCGTATTAGCCAATCGGCTCAGGAGAGTACGACTGAAATTACCTCAGTGGTGCAGCCAGAATTCAACGGTGAATGGCAGATCCGAGTGATTTACGGCCCTCACGGTGCGCCAGATTTCTTCACCCAAGAGGATATTGATGCCTTCTTTGATGCCGAGTGGAAAGTGCACTTTAACTCAAGCCGTACAGGCGTTCGTTTAATCGGACCTAAACCAAACTGGGCACGCGCAGATGGTGGCGAGGCAGGGCTTCACCCATCAAACATCCACGATAACGCTTATGCCGTTGGCACTATCGACTTTACTGGTGATATGCCGGTTATTCTAGGTCCAGATGGCCCAAGTCTTGGCGGTTTCGTCTGCCCAGCGACCATCATCAAAGCGGATCTTTGGAAGATGGGGCAGCTCAAAGCAGGAGATAAGATTCGATTTACCCCTGTATCAGTAGAAGACGCTGAGCTTGCTGAGCGCGCGCAACTTTCTCAGATTGAGACAGGTGTCATCAATGAAATGGCGCTGCCAACAGCAGAGCTCGATTCGCCAATTATCAAGACCATCCCAGCGAGTCAATATGGTGAGCAAGTCGTGTACCGCCCTAGTGGTGAAGATTACTTGCTGGTGGAGTATGGTCCGCAAATGCTCGACATTCGCCTGCGTTTCCGAGTTCATGCTTTGATGCTCAAGCTTCAAGAGAGAAACTTGGTTGGCGTAGAAGAGCTCACTCCGGGGATTCGCTCACTGCAAATTCATTACGACAACCTCGTGTTGCCAAGAGAGCAGCTGCTTGACGAGTTAGAATCGATTGAAGCGACTCTCGGTAATATCGATGAGCTAACTGTGCCTGCTCGCGTGGTGCATTTGCCACTGTCTTGGGATGACGAAGCCACTCGACTGGCGATTCGTAAATACGACGAAGTGGTTCGCAAAGACGCACCTTGGTGCCCGGATAACATTGAGTTTATTCGCCGTATCAATGGGCTCGACTCAGTAGAAGACGTTAAGCGCATCGTGTTTGATGCGAGCTACTTAGTGATGGGGCTAGGGGATGTGTATCTTGGTGCGCCAGTGGCAACACCAATTGACCCTCGCCACCGCTTGGTCACTACTAAATACAACCCAGCACGTACTTGGACGCCAGAAAATGCGGTCGGAATTGGTGGTGCTTACATGTGTGTCTACGGTATGGAAGGTCCAGGTGGTTATCAGTTTGTGGGTCGAACTCTGCAGATGTGGAATCGCTACCGTCAAACCGAAGCCTTCACCAAGCCTTGGCTGTTGCGCTTCTTCGACCAAATTAAGTTCTACGAAGTGAGTGCGGAGGAGCTGCTCGATATTCGTGAGAAACACCCACAAGGTCACTATCCAGTGAAGATTGAAGAGGCCGAGTTCTCACTTGCAGATTACCAATCACTTCTCGATGAACATGCCGATGAAATCAAGCAGAGCAAAGCTCGCCAGCAACAGGCATTCGAAGAGGAGCGTCAGCGTTGGGAAGAGTCTGGACAAGCGAACTTCGTAGCGACTGAAATAGAGCAGTCGAGTGTTCAAACAGAGCTAGAAGAAGGGCAAGAAGCCATTGAGAGCCACGTTGCTGGCAACATATGGCAAGTGCTCGTCGAGCCGGGGCAAACTGTGAAAGAGAATGATGTGGTGATGATTCTGGAAGCGATGAAAATGGAGCTCGAAGTGACCGCGAGTGTCTCGGGTGTAATCGACTCGATATGCCATGAAGCGGGTGCGCAGGTACATGCAGGCGAGCCGCTACTTGTTGTTAATACGTGTGCTGCGTAACGGTTCTGAGGATAGGTAAGATGACAGATTCAAACACAACTATTCAAACAGCATCAGAGCCACTGACGATCAGTGGCTTACATGAGGCGTATCGCAGCGGTGAGACTAACGCCGAGCAGTTTTTACGTACCAAGCTTGAGCAAGTCAGAGCCGATCAATCTAACGTCTGGCTCTCAGTGATTTCTGACCAACAACTGGACATGTATCTCGCTGAACTCGCCAAACAAGATATTGATCAGTTACCCCTCTTTGGTGTCCCTTTTGCCATCAAAGACAATATTGATTTAGCGGGGCTAGATACTACTGCTGGCTGTGAAGCTTACCGCTATCAGCCATCAGAATCAGCGTATGTCGTCAAACAGCTGATCAAAGCAGGCGCTGTACCCTTGGGTAAGACAAGCCTTGACCAGTTCGCCACAGGTTTGGTTGGCACACGCAGCCCTTGGGGCGCGGTGAATAACAGCTTTGATGCGCGGTATATTTCGGGCGGTTCAAGTTCTGGCAGCGCGGTCTCTGTGGCGACCAATCAAGTCTACTTTGCTCTTGGCACAGACACGGCGGGATCAGGTCGCGTACCTGCTGCATTCAACAACCTCTATGGCTTGAAGCCAAGTAAAGGATTGCTAAGTTGCACCGGTGTCGTCCCTGCATGTCGCACACTAGATTGCGTGACGTTTTTCACCAAGAGTGCAGAAGACCTTACTACACTCTACCAAGTGGGCGTGAGCTATGATGAGAGCGATTGCTATGCTCGCTATGCGATTGAACAAGGGCTTGAAGCGACTGCAAAGTTCTCTGGGTTGAGAGTCGGTGTACCAGCGGAAGAACAGCTCAAATTCTTTGGCAACGAAGAGTACCGCAAGCTCTATGCTCAGTCGGTTGCTCGTCTAGAATCATTGGGTGCAGAGGTCATTCCATTTGATTTATCGCCATTTATTGAAGCAGCAAATTTGCTTTACCAAGGGCCATGGGTCGCAGAGCGTTATGCGGCTATCGAATCCTTCTTTAACAGCAATCAAGAGCAGTGCTTAGAAGTGATTCAAACCATTGTTGGTGGAGCCAAAGATCTTTCAGCCGCCGATACCTTCAAAGCCATGTATCAAATGCAAGCCTATAAGGTTAAGTGTGATCAGCTGATGGACGATGTTGATGCGGTGCTCACACCAACAGCAGGCACTATCTACACCATTGATGAAGTTAACCGCGACCCAATCGCTCTGAACACCAACCTTGGCTATTACACCAACTTCATGAACCTGCTCGACTACAGCGCGATTGCCATACCCGCAAGCTTCACCGAAGCCGGGCTACCATTTGGCGTCACCTTATTTGCACAAGCCTTTCAGGATGAAGCTCTGATTGCTCTAGCTAAAGAGTGGCAACAGGCGATGAACTTACCTTTAGGTGCAACACAGGTTGAACTTGAGAGTAGTGAGAGCGTTGATCTTCTTGTATGCGGTGCTCACATGAAAGATCTAGCGCTTAACCATCAGCTGATTGAATTGGGCGCGAACTTTAAACAGCGCACCACCACATCAGAAAACTACTCTCTATACTGCCTAGCAGGTGGCCCGCCGTTAAGACCGGGGCTGGTGCGTAACCAAAACCAAGGCCAAAAGATTGAAGTTGAAATCTGGCGAGTTCCTAAAAAACAGCTAGGTTCCTTGCTTGTGCAAATCCCTCATCCACTTGGATTAGGTAGTGTTGAAATTGACTCTGGCGAATGGGTGAAAGGGTTTATCTGTGAAGGTATTGGAATTGAAGGGGCAACCGATATCACAGAAACGGGTGGATGGAGGTCTTTTCTTATACAATCATGATTGATGTCTCTTTTATAAATAGTAGGCTTGGGAGATATACCTAAGCTTTAAATAGGTTCTGTCTCAAAAATAATCAGAACACAGATGCAGTGATAAAGCAGTGGCAGAGTACTTTGCGATACTTTAGATAATTCGTACTTTACTAATTTAAGTAAGTACTCTAACTAGGTTCTGTCCAAAAGCTTCTCGGATTGAATTTTTACCCGTGAACTCACCATCCTAATCTTCCTTTAATATCAGTGACCATTAATCCTAGAGCTTCAGCTTGAGCCAAAGACTTATCAATCCGGTTTCTTTGTCTCTTTACTTGGCGCATGTCAGCGTTTGCGTACGTAGGGTCAAGTCTTGTCTTTTGCCTTTTTGATGAAATCGTACGTAGGGTCAAGTCCTGTCTTTTGCCTTTTTGATG